>DRJJ01000328.1 GCA_011052255.1 Gammaproteobacteria bacterium
CAGGTGCCTGTTTTGCTGAATTTGGTGCAAATGTTGTATGTATAGACAAGGACAAGTCTAAAATCGATTCATTGTTGTCAGGAGGTATCCCGATCTATGAACCGGGTCTGGACGAGTTGGTTAAAAGAAATGTAGAGGCAGGCCGACTGGGGTTTTCTACTGACCTCAGGGAAGCGGTGATTGAGGCTGACCTGATTTTTATTGCCGTTGGTACGCCGACCAGACGTGGTGATGGCCATGCAGATTTGCAATATGTCTATGCCGCAGCGGAAGAGGTTGCCGGCTACCTGAAAGGTTATACGGTCATAGTCGATAAATCGACCGTACCGGTCGGTACGGCCAGACAGGTTGCGCGGATAATCAGGAAAACCAGTCCTGATGCTGATTTTGACGTGGCATCCAACCCTGAGTTCCTCAGGGAGGGATCTGCGATACCTGACTTCATGCGGCCGGACAGGGTTGTACTGGGTGTTGAGTCGGAACGAGCAGAAACCTTGCTGCGTGAACTCTATCGCCCGCTTAATCTGATTGAAGCGCCAATCCATGTCACTGATCTTGAGAGTGCCGAGTTGATAAAATATGCATCCAATGCATTTCTGGCTACCAAGATCAGTTTCATCAACGAGATATCCCGGTTGTGCGAAAAAGTTGGCGCCGACGTGCATTCAGTTGCCAAGGGTATGGGACTGGATGGCCGCATTGGTAAAAAGTTTTTACATGCCGGTCCTGGTTATGGCGGTTCCTGCTTTCCGAAAGACACTCTGGCGTTGATACGTATCGCTCAGGAACATGGCGCTTCCTGCCGAATTGTGGAGTCAGTCGTTGAAGTTAACGCAGCACAAAAGGCCCTGATGGTGTCCAAGGTACGTGATGCACTGGGTGGTTCTGAGTCGGATAAAAACATCGCTGTTCTGGGTTTAACATTCAAGCCTGAAACCGATGATATGCGTGACTCTCCTTCTCTGGCTATACTTCCGGCGCTGTTAGACAAGGGCGCAATCATTACAGCACATGACCCGCAAGGGGTAGAGGAGGCAAAACGGCTATTGCCCGAAGGTATGCAGTATTGTGATGACGTATATGAAACACTGGAAAATGCGGATGCAGTGATATTGATGACAGAATGGAACCAGTATCGTGGGCTGGATCTGGGCAAGGTAAAAGCGGGCATGAAGGGCAATGTTTTTGTTGATTTACGTAATGTGTACGAAAAAGGACTAATGGAAAAGCATGGGCTGGAATATTATTGTGTAGGCCGGGAAGGTAAGTGATGAAAATACTAGTAACAGGTGCTGCGGGTTTTATCGGTATGCATTTATCCGAAAGGCTTCTGGAAAGAGGTGATGAAGTTGTCGGTATCGATAATCTGAATGATTATTATGATGTCCAGTTGAAATATGACCGATTAAAGAAGCTGGAAGGATATGACCGGTTCACCTTTATAAAGATGGAAATAGCCGATCGTGATGCGATGCAGACATTGTTTGAAGAGCAGGCCTTTGACAGGGTAATGAATCTGGCTGCTCAGGCGGGAGTACGCTATTCACTGATAAACCCACATGCCTATGTTGACAGTAACCTGATTGGTTTTGTAAATATTCTTGAAGGATGTCGCCATACAAAAGTTAAACATCTGGTATATGCAAGTAGCTCCAGTGTGTACGGTGCAAATACCAACATGCCATTCAGTGCTCACGACAGTGTTGATCATCCGGTCAGTTTATATGCGGCCACCAAGAAGTCTGCTGAATTAATGGCGCATACCTATAGTCATTTATATAACCTGCCAACAACGGGACTGCGCTTCTTTACAGTTTATGGCCCATGGGGGCGACCAGACATGTCACCATCGTTATTTGCAGGTGCCATTCTGAGAGGTGAGTCAATTGATGTATTTAATGAAGGAAAAATGCAACGTGATTTTACCTATATCGATGATATCGTAGAAGGTGTGGTACGTGTCATTGATAAAGTGGCAGAATCTGATCCCGAATTTGACACCAGCGCATCAGACCCATCATATAGCTATGCACCGTATCGTATTTATAATATAGGTAATAACGAACCGGTAGAATTGATGACTTTTATCGAAACCATTGAAGAAGCTATTGGTAAAAAGGCCCAAAAGAATATGATGGGTATGCAGAATGGTGATGTGGTGGCAACCTATGCCAATATAGATGAGCTAAATAATGCGGTTGGGTTCAGGCCATCTACTCAACTCAGTGAAGGCATACCGAAATTTATAAAATGGTATCGTGAGTACCATAAATTGTGAGTTGTACTGAGTTATCATATGCATTCGTCGCTATATGTGGCGAGAACTTATAAATAAGTAGGGTGGTGGCCTGGTCTCAATGTATTTATTTATGGCATAATGGTTATACAATTTTTTTAAGATTGTTGCTGATCTTTGTCACCACACTTTCCCATGTGTAGTTGTCTACTATGTGCTGATATGCTTTTTGACCAACAGACTTTTTTAATTCATCGTTATTCAAAATAGTGCTGATTAGTCCGGCTATCTCTTGAGCGTTATTCGTATGGACCAGAAAACCATTTTCATTGTCATGAATCAATCCGGGAATATAGGGGTTGTCTGCGTGAGCGATACAAATACACTTGTTTGCCATGGCCTCGGTTATGGTCTGTAGTCCACCAAGCGGCCCGGGCTGGATAACGATAGTAGCCTTAAGGTATAGCTCCAGTAATCTCTCGTAAGGTAATGACGATACTGAGTTAATTTGATCGTCATCATCTTTTTCAAGTTTTTTTCCCACGAGCATAAACTTGGCATGTGGGAGCTTATCTTTTACAAGCATGAATGCATCCAGGCTCAATTGTCCTTTTTGTCTTTCGAAATTAGAGCACACTGTTAATATGAGATTAGAGTCATTTTTATCAAAATCAGGTAATGATTTCAGGTTTACGCCTGAGCCGACATTGATGATCTTGCTGTTATTCACGTGATAGTCGTTTATTAATGAATGATTTGTCGCATCATTAAAGGTGAATATTCTATCGGCCATATCAAATGTTTTTTTGTGGAGATTATGTAGTGACTTAGACTCGTCAGAGTTATAGGTTTTTAGTACTTCGGGCGAGTACCTCTCATTCATTTTTAATGTTCGGTCTAGGTAGATGGCAAATGGAATTTTGGGTTTACTTTCAGGCGGAACAAGTAAGCTTGAGGTTTGGAAAATCACATTGTATTTCCCGGTTATTTTCCCTAGTTTTGTCTCGCAAACCTTCGTTCTTCTTTTGAAGGCTAAAGGACTCCTTCTGTATGCCCCTGACATGTCGTGGTAATTGAGTCTCCATTTCTCTCTATTGAATTTAAATGATTTAACTATAAGAAATAGTTCTCTGGCGTATGAGTGCTGATATGGATCTATGCGTTCTACATTATCCCAATGTTTTTTTAATTCAGTAAATATAGGATTATTGGTACCTGACTCACCATCAATATTAGTAACCAGTATCATTCTTTTTTTCACTACTTAAGTCCTCAGGATATATTTCTTCTTTTATTTGTGTGTCGAGGTATGGTAGTCATGATCCGGTAATCAAATTTGATGGACATGCATGCCTTATATGCTTAATTATATCGAAATAAAGTAAAAATTACTGCATTATTCTAATGTACCTGTTAAATGACTGAATAGAGATCATACTGATCAGCTTTATTCTCGGGACTTGTCCTGGTTAAGCTCATCTATCATGGCGGCACATCACCTGTCTGACACATGGAAAACTCATGAAATTGGCTTTAAAACATGAATAAACAGTAAAGATCCTTAAATTATCAGTATGGCTGATGCTGAGAGTGTCTAAAGTCTGGTGATCTCCTGTATAATATTCGTGGACATTTGGCAAAAGGGATTTTATCCTTAGCGTTGTTTTTATCAGGTGGATTATTCAACAGGAAACCAGGTTGTCGTAATCAATGTGTGTTCTGTTATTTAGCATGGGTGACACAAACTTGTCTATTATGTTTGAATAATTGGGTATTCCTCCGTTTTGCATTGCGATATGCCTGTCATAACATAAATTTAATTATGCTGAACAAAACATGAGTGATTCATAATCACATGTTTGATATTGTAATAAACAGAGACAATGAATCAGGAAATAAAAAAGGGTGGTTAGATGGAGGAGCATGACAAGAATTGTATCAACCATTTCAGTGGGAAGGGTGAGGAATGGGCTGCGTTGTATATGCGCCCACAGTTCAAAGACAGGCTGAATATATTTATACATAACCTTGAGTCCGTCTTGCCCTCACCAGCGAGGATACTGGATTATGGTTGCGGAGCAGGTGTTATCTCTCTCGAGATGGCTAAAAACGGTTACAATGTTGTCGGGGCAGACGGGGCCCCTGGCATGATAGAGGCAGCAGAAACAGAACGTGTAAGACGAAATATTGATAACGTATCTTTTAATGTAGAGAGTAGCGGCGCAAAAGATTATCCGGATAATAGTTTTGACGCTATCGTATGTTCAAGTGTTATTGAGTATGTATCCGATGATAAACGGCTGTTGTCAGAGTTTATAAGAATAATACGACCTGGTGGGTGGCTACTGTTTTCAGTCCCGCATGATATGAGTATGCCAGGTAGAATGGAGGATCTCCTTGTTAAAATGGGGGTTAGATCAAATGGGAATAATAGTGCAGATGTTACTTTTGCAAACCGCAGATATAGTATTTCTGAGCTACGTGATTTTTTGATTAACAGGGGAATGGGTAACATAGATGTTAAATATTTTGAGTTTCCAGTATTGGGTGAGCTTGGTATTAGATTATCACGCTTACGAATTTTCGGTCTCCTGTCGTTAGTTAAAGCAAAGAAACTACAATAATAAAAATATGCAGTAACTCAGGTATGACAGATTCAGGCTTAACAAATTATCTTTTGTACTTCGAAGAGTAACATCATAAATGAGAAGCGGGAAGAGGTGCGGTCAGATTATGCAGAATTACAGGGTCTACGCTTCCTCAGGGATGAATTGGATGAAAGCAATCAATTGTTTCTCGTGACAAGGCAATGGCTGCGCAAACCAGGCAACGACTGGATACAAATCAGGAGCTTTTTGGGCAGGGTTTAGCCAATATCACTGCAGGCATCTTTGATTCTTACCCTGTATCCGGTTCTTTTTCGCGTTCGGTGGTTAATATCAGCGCTGGTGCCAGAACCGGATTTGCGTTATGTCATTTGAGTATGCCATTGCGCAAGTAGGAGAAGATGCTCTATAATGGTGCTTCGCTGGATCTGGATAAATCGGTTCGCCGAACCAGATCAGAAAAGAACTAACCTGGATTGAATCGAATTATTCATCGTATTATGAGGTATGAGAATGATATTTATCTGGTGATTACGATGACATTCAAACGGCAATACTCTTTCTGTAAGAAGCTATTTGGTTTCCTGCTGTTTGTTATTTTTGTGCCTTCCCCCCTGTATGCGGACAGTCCTCTTTTAATCACCTCAGGCAGGGGCGAGCCTTTTGTGAAGCCGGATAATACCGGGTTTTATGACTTGATTGTAAAAACCATGTTTAACAGAGTCGGGGTAAATGCCAAAACAATTCTACTGCCATCTGAAAGATCATTACTGAGTGCCAATACCGGTATTGATGACGGGAATATCGCAAGAATAAAGGGTATAGAGAAAAAATATAAAAACCTTGTTATGGTGCCTGAAAAAATAATTGATTTTGAATTTGTTGTTTTTACCAGGAACAACACAATCCAGGCCAATAACTGGGATGATCTGCGTTCATATAATGTGGCATTTATTACTGGATGGAAATTTTTTGAGAAAAGAGTAAAAGCGTATATATCATTGGTCAAGGTTAAAGACAGTACCCAGTTGTTCGGTTTACTGAACCATGATCGAGTAGATATTGCACTGTATGATCTTTGGAGCGGCCTCTGGCAGGTTAAACATTTTCAGGACAGTGGGGTACTTTATCTGAAGCCACCCCTTGCTCGGGTGAAATTATATCTTTATTTGAACAAGAAGCATCGGCAACTGGTTCCCGGGCTGGCAAAGGCGCTTAAGGCCATGAAGCAAGATGGTACCTATTCGTTAATTTACAACCAGTCTCTGAATGTCTTGCTGGAATGATGTGCTGTCAGCCTAAATGTTTTTAGAAGCAAACCACAAGGTTTTCGCTGGTCTGGCCTGATTACTTAAAAATATCTGAGATATAACAGATACAGTCTCTCGAATGTATTTTTAACCCTAACCAGTTTTTTTGATCGTCGCGGAAAGATATTCCAGAACGGCGGCTTCCCATCGCTGGACATGTGCATCCACATGCCATCGTTTTCCATGTTCAGGATACAGGAAAGCTCATAACGATATGTGGTGCACGGGTTCTTGTTATTCAGTATGGCATTCATGTTTTTGGCAACAGCCTGAGAGCGTAGTTGTGCCATATGTGCCTGGTGAGGTACCCACGGCGGAGGGTTTTCATGGCTGGCGCAGTCACCGGCTGCAAAGACATTTTTTAAACCCTTAACCTGGCCGTATTGATCAACATCAACATGCCCGCCTGGTGATACGGCGATACATGTTTTTTCCAGCCAGCCTGGGCCGGTGATTCCGGGCGAATAGAGTACCAGGTCGGCTTTGCGAACAGTGCCGTCTTTATCTTTCAATCC
>DRJJ01000329.1 GCA_011052255.1 Gammaproteobacteria bacterium
GCTGACAATATCTGCTGCTGTAGGGTTTGTAAATTGTTCATCAGGCTTGTCCAGTATGTCGCGGGCTATTGCATCGGCATGCCCGGCTTCTTCAAGTAGTACATTAAAATCAGGTATATTCTGGTCCCATTCAATCAGAGTCGGTGCCGGGCCGACTCGCTGCAACGCTTGTTTATACAGTTCCCAAACAGGCTGGTGAACAGGTCTGCTATGTGAGTCGAGCAGGTAAGTACCACGATCTTCGTATCCAGCAAGATGCATTTCTCGTACACGCGATACAGGGATGGCATCCAGATAGTCCTGTGCATTGAACTGATGATTTTCTGCGCTAACATAGATATTGTTGATATCAAGTAACAGGTTGCAGTCAGCACGTTGTACGATTTCATTTAGAAAATCCCACTCGCTGCAGTCAGAGTCACGAAACTGCATATAGCTGGACACATTCTCAACCAGTATCCGTTGTCCAAGGAAATCCTGAACCTGCTGTATTCGATTGCTGACATGTTTAATAGCTTCTTCAGTGAATGGCAGTGGTAACAGCTCATGCATATAGGTTTGCTGTGTCGAAACCCAGGCCAGATGGTCGGAAACCTGTGCTGGTTCAAAGCGCTCGATCATATCGCGCAGGCTTTTCAGGTAGTCCATATTGAGCGGGTCAGTGGAGCCCAGTGACATACCGACACCATGAAACGTGATTGGGTAATTCTCACGTACGCGAGTCAGGTGCTGTATCGGTTCACCGCCGTCGACCAGGTAATTATCAATCAGCACCTCGAACCAGGGTATATCCGGTTGATGCTGTTCGACAAATTCATAATGAGGGGTGCGTAACCCGAGTCCGACACCGGAGAGCGGGTTACGGCACCATTTAGTGGATGATTGCTGAGTGGGACTCATTTTATTGGTATATAGACCTTAGCGCCAACAATTTTGTCACAGGTGCCCTTGGGAAGATAAATCCATTCTGCAGGATCAGCATTTTTCTTTGCCTGACCGGCACAGCCATGTGTGGCAGTTCCACAGCCATTAGCACCGGCCTTCACAATACCGGCACATTATCATATCCCTCTTTCCATGTAGGCTTTTTTGCCAGCGCAGGGGTACTGACAAAACTCAGCGCGACTGCGGCTAACAGGGCTTTGTTTACTTTTGATGTTGTTTTGTTCATGGTAACTCTCCATATATTGAGTAATAGTTGTAGCGAAGTTATAAAAGCGCGCTATCAACTATGAAGACCCATACAATCCGTTTTTTATTACACGAGAAATAATTTTATTTTATGTAATATATCGACTATGTCCGGGGTCTATTCAATGTATGGATAACAAACACAAACAATTTGAAGCGCTGGTAAGGGCGTGTTCATCTGACCTGTATCGCTATGCATACTGGCTATGCAAACAATCCAGCCTGGCCGAAGATCTGGTACAGGAGGCCTGTCTGAGAGCGTGGAAATCGTTACATACCCTACAGGATGTAGTCTCTGCACGTGCCTGGCTCATGACGATTGTGCGTAACGAGTTTTATCGGCATTGCAAGAAGAACAAGAGGTTGGTACAGGATTGGGATGAACATATTGATAATCAACTTTCCATGTCGTCATATCAGAAAGATGCAGCAACCGATATCATGGCCTTGAGACAGGCAATTGAACAACTTCCTGGTGAATACAGGGAGTTGTTGGTACTGCAAGTGGATGGAGGCTTTTCAGGGGATGAGATGGCCGAAATAACCGGTATTAGCCGTAATACAGTTATGACCCGTGTATTCAGGGCCAGACAAAAATTACGGTCAATACTGGAGATCCCGGAAATTAAAAAGGTGGACTTGTCATGAATTGCCTGGAATACAGACGATTAGCGCTACAGGATATTAACACCTTACCTGAACAAGCACAGCGTCATCATGACGAGTGTGCATCATGCCAGTCATTTACGCATGAGCTGGCAGGCTTTAATGCATCTCTGAAACAGTCTATGAACGTTGATGTACCGGAAGGTCTGGCAGACCGTATCCTGCTACAACAATCATTCGGTCTGGCCAGGGCGAAACGTAAGCAATCACGGATACGCTTGACAGCTCTGGCAGCCAGTATTGTGCTGGGTCTGGTCCTGTCACTGCGATTGATCTTGCCCGGGACCAATGAACTGGAACAGACAGTACTGGCGCATGTTCATGACGAAATTTCGCACCTGTATGAGAACCGCAAGGTGTCAGGTGAAAAGGTGGGTGAGCTACTGGCCAGTATTGATACACGGGCGATGACCCGTATCAACAATGTACGATATGCCGGCACCTGCCCGATAGGAAAAACATCGGGTGCTCATCTGGTGCTGGAAGGTCAGTCGGGTCCGGTGACCGTTTTATACTTGCCTGAGGCGTCAGTCAGGAAAACCATAACATTCAGTGACGACAGCTTTCAAGGTGTGCTGACGCCGGGCAAGCGTGGCAGTATAGCTGTGATAGGAGATAAACATTCCAACATGGAAGAGCTTCAGGATATCGGGAAACGTATGCAAGCCGTGCTTCGGCCTGCCGCCTGAAACTCTTACTTTTTATATAACTCGTCTACCTGGTTGGTATATTTTTCAAGTATCTGCTTACGGCGTATTTTTAGGGTGGGTGTCATCAGTCCTTCATCGATTGTCCAGGGCTCACGACAGACAATAACTCGCCTTACTTTTGCATAGGCCGGAAACTCGGTTATTTTGTCGGCAATGCGATTAAGTATCAGTTTCTCAAACTTGCTGTTATCGATGGCATCATTCAGCACGGCTGGCATGTCATTGTGGCTGGCCACTTCACGCCATACATCCGGATTGAGTGTGGCCAGCAGGCACAGGAATGCCTTGCCTTCACCATGCAGCATTACCTGTTCAAACAGCGGGTCCATCATGATGGCCATTTCCATATCGGCAGGAGGCATTTTCTCGCCGTTAGACATCACGATTATTTCCTTGATGCGGCCAGTGATGTAAATCTTTTTGTCACGTATTGAGACCTTGTCACCGGTTGCCAGCCACCCCTCTTCATCGATGAGTTCTTTGGTGGCTTCTTCGTTCTTCCAGTAACCCGGCATTACTGCGGGACTGCGGACCTGAAGCTCACCTTCATTACTGATACGTACCTCGACGCCAGGCAGGGGTTCGCCTACACTGGCGGGGTCATTGTCATCTATCTTGTTAACAGCGATGACAGGGGCGTGTTCAGTCAGACCATAACCTTGCGTAAGATTGAGACCAAGGCCGATAAAGGTTTTGGCGACATCCTCGCCCAGTGCGGCACCACCGCATATGGCAAAGCGCAGACGACCTCCCAGCTTGGCCATGACCTTGCTGCCCACCAGTTTATGCAGGAGCGGATTCAGTAATAGCGAAGGAGTCCATCCAGCACGACCCTGTTTGTGCTCGAATGATGCCCAGCCTGTCGCGACGGCTTTTCTGAACAACTTCTGGGCAAAAGGTGGTTTTAGCTCAAGCTGCTCATATATTTTGTTATAAACACGCTCATAAATTCTGGGAACTGATATCATGACGGTGGGCTTGACGGTAAGCAGGTCTTCCGCCAGATCCTGTACCGAGCGGGCATAGGCTACCGCGCATCCGGCGACTATTGCAATATAATATCCGGCAGCTCGTTCCAGCATATGTGACAAAGGCAAAAACGATAACATCGTATCGTCAGGATATACGTCGATACACATCAGTCCATGTTGTGCATCAAACATAATATTGCGGTGCGTTAACATAACCCCTTTGGGTCTGCCGGTTGTGCCAGAGGTGTAAACGATAGTCGCCAGGGTATCCGGCTCTATGGTTACCTGTAATAGCTCAGTTGATTTTTCGGCTAACCATTCACCTGCCGAGAGCAGTCGATCATCTTCAACAGGGGTATGGGATATTTCTTCCAGTGTCAGAACCCGGGTTATGCCCTTGAGTGTATGCAACACACTGCACATACGTTTCCAGTGTATATCGCCCTCAAGGAGTAAAAATTTTGCACCCGAATTTTCCAGTATGTAGGCGACGTTTTCCGGGCGATCTTCAACAAACAGCGGTACTACAACCAGACCAAGGCTCAAGGCCGCCTGATCGAACATGACCCATTCTCGACAGTTACGTAGCATCACAGCTACCCGGTCACCTGGCTGATAGCCTTCTTTTGCCAGCGCCTGCTGCCAGCGTGATACCTCTTTGGCCATATCAGACCAGGTGCAGTTTTCCCATTGCACGCTTATTTTGTCGAAGTAATGATATGCTGTTTTTTCTGGTGAGCGTTTTACGCGCTCACAAAACAGACCGTAAAGGTCACTGGCAGCTGATTCATCTATATAATCTTTTACTTGTGTCATGGCGATTGTCCGCTCCTGATATTTTTCTTTTTAATTATTCGCTTTTGTTTCAGGTGTGTCCTGGTCTGCATCAGCGCCTTGATTATGGTAGCGCTCCCAGCCTGAATCCGGTTTAAAGTTGTTATGGTATTTATCCTGCATCATATTCATGCGCTGCTCAAGTGCTATCGCCGTTTTGTCATGAATATAATGAATCGGTCCACCCCGGAATGGTGCAAAACCGGTACCAAAAATCATGCCGGCATCGAGTAAATCAGCCTCACTCACAACGGATTCATCAATACAGCGCACAGCTTCATTTACATAACGCAGTATCAGACGGTCCTGTACATCGTCTACCGGTATCGGGCTGCCTGATTTTTTGTTGCGTACCGGTTTTCCCTTATGATATCGGTAGAAACCACGCCCGGACTTGCGCCCCAAATGACCGGCGCTGACTTCATCCTGCAGGATATCCGGCACATCGCCACCCAGATGTTCCGATAATATTCGCGCTACAGACAGACAAATGTCCAGCCCAACCGTGTCGGCCAGTTCAACCGGACCCATCGGCATGCCAAAGTCCGTGGCTGCCTTGTCGATCACCTCGGCGGGCACACCTGCTTCAACCAGCCTGACCGCTTCGAGCAGGTAGGGCATCAGGATACGATTGACCAGAAAACCGGGTGAGCTGGCAACGGTCAGTGGTAAGCGACCTATTTGACGGGTAAATGCTGCAGCCTGGTTGATGCGGTCCTGATGAGTATGTTTACCCTGTACCACCTCAACCAGTTGCATTTTGGCGACCGGATTGAAAAAGTGCAGTCCAACCAGTCGCTCAGGTTGTTGCAGGTTTTCACTGAGTTCTTCCAGCGGGATGCTGGATGTATTGGTGGCCAGCAGGGCATCTGCTTTCATGCGCGGTTCCAGTTCTTTAAACAGGTTGCGCTTGGCATCCAGGTCTTCAAAGATAGCTTCTATCACAACATCGGCCTGTTCCACAGCGACACCCTGCGGATCCGGCATCAGGCGATCCATCGCGGCCTGTATTGGCCTGGGTTTCCTGAGCTTTTTACTGAATAACTTGTGGGCACGTGCAATGGCTGGCGCTATGCGTTCCGGTGACCGGTCTTGCAGGCTGACATTCAGACCCCTCATTGCGCACCAGGCGGCGATGTCTCCACCCATAATGCCGGCACCGACCACGTGTACATGACGGGCCTTAAAGTCACTGGCACGCCCCAGGTCTTTAAGCCGGGTTTGCAGAAAAAATACCCGGATCAGATTGCGCGCTGTATCGGTGTTGATAAGACGTGCCACAGAGCGCGCCTCTTTTTCCATCATCGTTACCCGGTTGTCCATCTCATTGCGCCACAAATCAATCAGGGCAAACGGGGCAGGGTAGTGTTTTGGATTAGCTTTTTTGATGACCTGCTTTTTCATGAAACGGGCAACAATCGGGCGCAGCAGACGGTGACCTGAAAGGCGTTGAACCAGTCCGGGTGTCTTGCGGCGTGTTTTGCCAGTCAGTGCGATTTGCTGGGCCGCTATGTCCAGCTGCCGGTGAGGAACCGCCGCATCAATCAGGCCAATGCGTGCAGCTGATCGGGCGCGCAGGCTGCGGCCGGTTAGCATCATGTCCAGTGCATTAAGATGGCCGACCAGTGGTGGTAACCTGACACTGCCACCGTAGCCTGGATGTATGCCAAGGAGGACTTCGGGCAGCCCAATACGGGTGGCATCATCGTCCTGTGCCAGTCGATAGTTACAGGCCAGCGCCATTTCGGTGCCGCCGCCCAGACAAAAGCCGTGTATCACGCACACGGTAGGCCAGGGCAGGGCTTCAATACGATTGAACAGGGCGTGTACCGAGCGAATATATTCATAAGCCGCATCTTCACTATCCAGAGTTGTGAATTCACTGACATCGGCACCGGCAATAAAACCACTTTTCTTGGCTGATCGAAAAATAACACCCACCGGTTTCATTTCCTCAATCTGGTCAAGCACGTTTCCCAGTTCGCTTAACACAGCACTGGACAGGATATTGGTGCTGCTATCAACCAGGTCAAATGTTACCCATGCCAGTCCGCAATCATCCTTCACCAGATCAATATTGGCCGGCTTTGAATTGCTCATGTCGTTCATGATTCCGTCCTTTCCAGTAGCATGGCACCACCCTGGCCACCACCTATACACAATGTGGCCACAGCGCGTTTTTCACCGGTACGCTGTAACACTTTGAGACTGTGTAATACGATACGTGCCCCGGTAGAGCCAACCGGGTGACCGATGCTGACACCCCCGCCATCGACATTCAGGCGTTCTTCATCCACTTTACCCAGCGCAGCATCCAGACCGAGTTCGTTATGACAGTAATCTTCATCCTGCCAGGCGGCCACGCAGGCCATGACCTGCGTGGCAAAGGCTTCATTGATTTCCCAGTTATGAATATCATCCATACCCAGGTCGTTGCGCTGTAGTAACGGCGCCACAGCATGTACCGGTCCCAGACCCATTTGCGCAGGGTCGACACCTGCCCAGTTACAGTCGAGTATCCGGCCGAGTACCGGCAACTGGTATTTTTCGACGGCCTGTTCGCTGGCCAGTACCAGCATTGCAGCGCCATCGGTTATCTGCGCGCTGTTACCGGCAGTAACCTTGCCATAAGGTTTGTCAAAAGCCGGGCGCAGGCGGGCCAGCCTGTCGACGCTGCTGTCACGTCGCAAGCCGGTATCCTCTTCATACACCTTGCCCTTGCTATCGTACAATGCATCAATCTCCTGCATAAGGCCCTGATCAAAGGCATTGGCCAGCCGCATATGGCTACGTACCGCATATTCATCCATTTGTTCGCGACTGATATCAAAACGGAAGGCCAGGTTCTCGGCAGTTTGACCCATGGATAGGCAAACGATCGGGTCGGACAAGCCCTTGAGTAACCCGATGATCGGTGCAAAGTAGGCAGGACGTAGTTGCGACAGGGTGCGCATACGTTGCCCGAATGTGCGAGCCTTGTACCAGCTACCCAGCCAGCGCACCATGCTTTCACGGAACAGCAGTGGAGCATGGCTCATCGCCTCAGTGCCGCCTGCCAGAACCAGGTCTGACACACCAGACGAAATATGTTGTGCAGCACAATCGAGTGCCTGCAGTCCCGAGGCGCAATTGCGCTGTACGGTCCAGGCTGGTACGGCATCACCACAGCCCAGCCGCAGTGAAATGATACGGGCAATATTGACTTCATTCGGGCCGGGCATTACACAGCCGACCACCACCTCATCAAATGCATCTGCCGCAAACGGCATGCGTGAGATGAGCGTCCTGCCTGCCGATTGTGCCATATCCGACGCGCTGAACGGGCCAGGCTGGCCTTCGGCCTTCAGATACGGGGTGCGACACCCGTCAACGACATAAACGGCTCTCCCGGGGTAGGCGGGTTGGTTTGCCGGCATGGGTATCTCCTTATGTAACCTGTCTGATATTAACCTGTCTGTTGTCTGGATAGAGGTTTCACTGGTTGTTCTGATTCAGAAGCTTGCAAATCAAGGTGTGCATCAAAGTCATCCACCTGTATTACCGCCAGACGTGCCTGGTTGGCCAGATCGACCCAATCAGCCTCCTGTTCAGTAATAATATTCAGTGTGCAGGCTTGTTCCAGCAGCTCTTTCTGTTCCAGATTGCCTGCCAGCTGGCCTGATTTCCGGGCTTTACGCAAACGTTTCTCAATCGGCTCTGCGCGCACGGCCTTGATCAACGCATCATCCAGTCTACCCAGTGGTTCCGAGATGTTATCAGGGATATATATTCCTGTAGTCAGACGGTCACGACAGTCTGATGGCGCAAGGATACATTGTGCAACCTGTTGACCCAATTTGTCATTAGGTGCACGACCATGACGGCCAAATGGAAAGATCAGTCTGCGCATGATCCACGCCAGTGGTCGTACCGGAAAGTTACGTAATAACTCTTCCAGGCGTAACTGAATAATGTAAATGGATTCCTCACAACACCAATCCAGCAGCACCCGGTCTTCCACCTGCCGGCCCTGTCGTTCAAAGCGGTGTATCACAGCAGAGGCGATGTAAAGATGGCTGAGTACATCGGCCAGCCTGCCGGACAGTTTTTCACGTCGTTTGAGATCACCACCCATACTCAACATGGCCAGGTCGGCACTCATTGCAAAAGCGGCGGACCAGCGCGTTAGTTTTTGCAGATGTCTGTGTGACGGACCGGATGTGCCGGTGAATACCAGACGCGCACTGGTGATGCCGAGGAACAGGCTGCGCACAACATTGCTCATGCTGAAGCCGAGATGTGCGAACAGGGCGTTATCGAAGGTACGCAGTCCTCGTTTGGTGTCTTCGTCACGTGCGGCCTGCATTTCGGTAAGTACATATGGATGGCAGCGTACGGCACCCTGGCCGAAGATAATCAGACTGCGAGTGAGAATGTTTGCACCCTCAACCGTAATACTGATAGGTACAGCCTGGTAAACGCGAGCCATAAAGTTGGATGGTCCCATACAGATAGCGGCGCCCCCCTGAATATCCATACCGTCATCAACGATCTTGCGCATATGTTCGGTCATGTTGTATTTGACGATTGCAGAGATTACCGAAGGTTGCTCGCCAAGGTCCAGCGCAGTAGTGGTTAACTGTCGGGTCGCATCCAACAGGTAGGTGTAACCGGCAATACGTGCCAGCGGCTCTTCTATGCCCTCGAATTTACCAATCGGCATATTAAACTGACGACGTACTCTGGCATATGCGCCAATTCCGCGGCTTAGCAGTTTACCTGCACCCGTGCTGAGTCCCGGCAGTGAAATGGATCGACCTGCGGCAAGACATTGCATCAGCATGCTCCAGCCCTGGCCAATGCGCTCCTGCCCACCGATAATCCAGTCCATCGGAATAAACACATCATGACCATAGTTAGGACCATTCTGGAACGCGGCATTCAACGGGTAATGTCGACGACCAATTTCCACGCCTTCTGTATCGGTTGGAATCAGTGCAAGCGTAATACCCAGATCTGTCTGTTCGCCCAGCAAGCGGTCAGGGTCATACAGTTTGAATGCCAGTCCCAGTACCGTTGCGACCGGTCCAAGTGTGATATATCGTTTGTTCCAGTTAAGCCGGATGCCCAGCACCTGCTCGCCTTTATGTTCGCCTTTGCATATGACGCCCGTGTCGGGCATGGCGCCGGCATCACTACCTGCTTCGGGGCCGGTCAGCGCAAAGCAGGGCACTTCCTCGCCCCGGGCCAGGCGTGGCAAATAGTGTTGTTTTTGTTCATCCGTACCATAGCGTAACAATAGTTCGGCTGGCCCCAGTGAATTGGGAACCATCACCGTAACGCCCGCACTGATGCTACGGCTGGCAACTTTGATCACCACATCGGAATGAGCGGTGTGTGAAAAGCCCAGACCACCGTATTCGGTGGGGATTATCATGCCAAAGAAGCCTTTCTTCTTTAAAAAGTCCCACACCGGTTGTGGCAGGTCGTGTAACTGGTGGGTAATTTCCCAGTCATTGATCAATGCGCACAGCTCGTCTGTCGGTCCATCCAGAAAATCACGCTCTTCCTTACTGAGCTCGTGTACAGGCACATCAAGCAGTTTGCGCCAGTGCGGGTTACCGCTGAACAATTCACGATCCCACCATACTGTGCCAGCTTCCAGCGCTTCTTTTTCGGTGCTGGACATGGGCGGCAGGACTTTTTTGAAAATAGCAAATGCAGGAGCGCTGAAAATGTTTCGACGCACAGGAAAGACACACAACGGAACAAATACAGCCAGCCAGCCAATGATAGCGGTTGTTTGCAGGGCCGTGCGAGATGGGTCCATATAAACCCAGATAGACTGCACAGCCAGCAGGCTTAACGCCCAGATCCAGAGATTAACCCTGTGATAGAACATTATCCCTGCAAGCACCAGGAAAGTAACAATCCAGAGTGTTGTAATCATTTTCTGTTCTCCTTATAAATCAAGTCTTACCATCTTCCTTTTTCCCAATCAGCGCCATCAGGGAGTGTACGCTGGCGTACCGTTTCAGCCGCCACTTTTCTGTATCTTCGGGTGTGTCGGCGTCATCTTCTTCATTATCAGTCAGGGCATGAGAAAGGTCATCATTTGGGATGTAACAATCATTTTCATCATTACATATGATGCCTTCTTTACTCCATGGTAATTTGCGATAGATTTCCATGTCTTCCAGTCCCAGATAGGCGTACTTGATAATGTCAAAATAGGGTGAATAATCAAAATCTGAGGGCGTATACAATCTGAAGTTGCGCCTGAACAGGGTAACCCGGCCTTCCTTGCCATGTGAGATAACCGGTAATATCGGGTAATGAACAGATGAGAAAGAGGCAGCAATCAGTGATGAGCAGACACTCCGGGTAGGTATGCCGGCATTATGCTGAAACAGGCTGGAACGCCAGCGGCGCGGTACAATTCCATAAGGTAACACAAAGCGAGCCAGGTCCAGTAACTGACGTACATCATAGTCACAACCGAGGTGACGTACAGCAAAGGCGATTACTTTACCGGCATCGTTTCGGGACAGGCCTTTTGGCCGGCATATACGCAAGTGGTCGTTCTTGTATACTTCCAGGGGTTTAATCACGGTGCCTTCACCCATCAATGCCTCGAGGATGAGCTGGTCTGAAGGGTCTCCATCATAAATAAACTTGATATGTTCGCGTGTGGTTTCATCTTCAATGTCATGAATGCGCCCCAGGTAAATAGCAGCATGTGTCCAGGGGCTTTGGCTTATGGTTTTGATGACATCACTCACCCGACTGCGGCCCTCCACCAGTAATACATCACAGGGACGTATTTCATAGCAGATACGCTCAAAATCACACATGGGTGCGCCGATAGACTCACGTTCATGAGTCAGCCAGCTTGTTATGCCATTACCAATCCATTTTCGTAAACCCACATAACCCCCCGTTTGTTTCTGGAAGACGGCGCTCTATATACCAATATAGACAAACTAATCTGTGTTTAGGTCAATCATCAGCATGCCCGGAGTGTCATCTATATCAATAAGTATCGTTCATAATGCTGTAAAAACTATAAGGAGAAATCTAATCATTAATATAATTAATAAAAACATATAGTTAAATAAAACATATAATGTAAATTATGATATTAGATCAGCATTCAAAGGCAAGCCATAGCCTGTTCAATTAATGACCGATCGGTGTAGAAATGTGGTGAAAATCGAATACCGCCACCACGTGGTACACAGATCACACCGGCACTACTGATTTTTTTATATACGGACTCTACAGTCTGCTTGAGTGGCCGGAAGGTAACGATGCCGGATAGTCTCTCGGCACGGGGGTCGGATATCAGTTCCAGCCCTGAATCAGCCTCGATTTGCTGACATAACCAGCGACTGTTCTCAAGAACCTGGCTTTCGATACTATCCATACCCACTTCATCAATTAAGGACAAACTGGCCTCGGTTGCGTAAACACCCAGTGTATTCGGGCTGCCACACTCAAATCGGCGCGCGCTACTGGCAGGTAGCCAGTCAGTACGACTGAAATCCCCCATTTGTTCTACCATATGCCAGCCAAACTGAGATAGTTTAAGTCGCTCACGTGCTGCAGGTTTACTGTAGAACAGGGCCAGGCCCTCGGGACCCAGCATCCATTTATGCGCATCGGCAACGATAAAATCAGCCTGGCATTGCTGCGTGTCAAAACGTAGTGCACCCAGTTGCTGGATAGCATCCACGCAGAATAGAATACTCCGTTTATTACAGGCAACGCCCAGTACTTCCAGTAATAAACGCAACCCGGTTGCATACTGTACCGCGCTTACGGACAGTAAGCGGGTACGACCGTCCATCGCAGCAATCAGGGCCGCTTCAGGATCAGGGCACTGGATATCAATTTGTCTGACATCAACGCCAAGCGGACAAAGCGATTCCCAGACAATGCGGTTAGACGGGAACTCGTTTGCCGGGATAACTACATTGTCACCATCCTGCCAGTCGATGCCATAGGCAATAACCGATAGTCCTTCGGATGTATTTTTCAGTAACGCTATATCGTCAGTTGACGAGGCATTGACCAGACGAGACATGCGTTCGCGCAGACGGTTTTCAGTCTGGACCCATTCCAGATAACCGAGCGAACCCTGTGTATAATTTTCGTTAGCGAAGTTGCTTACAGCCTTGACTGTACGAGCAGGCCAGGGTGAAACGGCGGCATGATTGAGATGGATAATATTTTTGTCCAGCTGAAACTCTGGGTGCATGGCAGAGGCTTTTTGTTAGTGTAGTCAGGGTAATATAGATAAATGCACAATAGAGTACAACACGTGCATTAAACCGCTCAAAATACGTGGTAGCATGGGGACACCGCAGACTACTACTGTGAGGATGAAAATAGATTCGCCAGGCCATGTTCGTGTATGGTTGCAGGATGCCACGTATTGCAGACGTCATCAAGGAGGAAGGACATGGGTATCGCAACAGAGACGATCATCATACTGGTTATTATTCTGCATCTGTATTTCTTATTGCTGGAAATGTTTTTGTGGGAAAAGCCATATGGAAGAAAGATATTTGGATTAAACCGGCAATTTGCGGTTGAATCAAAGGCTATGGCTGCCAATCAGGGGCTGTATAATGGGTTTCTGGCAGCAGGCCTGATCTGGGGCATGCTTGCAGGGCCGGCAGCAGTATCCATACTCACTTTTTTTCTTATTTGTATTATTATTGCGGGCATTTTTGGTGGACTGACGGTTAGCAGTAAAATAATCTGGATACAGGCGCTGCCGGCTGCCGCTGGTCTGATGCTGGTATTGTTGTAAATTGGTTTGTTACCCATACGGAAACCTGATGAAAAAATACAAACACGAAGCCGATCTGGTTAAGGAAGCGATTAGAGTAGGGATGATTTACGCCGAGAAACGGGGCGTTGCAAAATTTGAGGCTACTGATTCTGCAAAAAATAAAATCGAATACATCTATAAATTACTCGTGCATGACAAACTCATGCAGCCTCTGGTCATAGGCCAGCAGGATCTGCCGCATATCAAGCATAAGTTGTCTGTATGGATAGCAAAACAACTTCCTGCTGACCATCCTTTATTAAAGGATCATTGATTAATTCTGTTTGGTCAGAAGCAATCTGAGGTTTCCCATAATCAGTAGTACTTCTCTGTAGCAATATGGCCAGGTTCGCGTCGCAAATGACGACGCATACTGCGTGCTTCAAGCAGGGTTTTCACATTGCTAATCATATCGGCATTGCCACATAACATGACATGACTTGTGTCGGCCGACAATTCTACGCCAGCGTGTTGTTCGAATTCTCCGCTTTCTATACTGGTGGTCATGCGGGTGTTAATCGTACCCGTTGCTTTTTCGCGGGTAACAAACGGAACAAAGCAGAATTGATCGGGATGTTGCTGCTGCAGGGCTTCAAAATCGGTTCGATAGGCCAGTTTTTCCGGTGTTTTGACAGAATAACCCAGTATAATCTTTTTAAAACGTTCCCATGGTTCAGCTGTTTTCAGAATAGACAGGAAAGGTCCTATACCGGTACCGGTTGCGAGTAACCACAAGTGGGGTACATCAGGTACTTCATTCACAGTCAGAAAGCCGGCAGTACGGTCAGCAACCTGTATGCTGTCACCTTCTTTCAAAGCCGCCAGTCGAGGGCTTAATATGCCATTTTCTACCGTGTTAAAATGAATTTCCAGTAGTGGCTCTTGCGGTGTGTTGACCAATGAATAGGGGCGGGCAACCTGTTCATTGTCGATATCCAGTGCCACGCGTATAAACTGGCCAGCAGTAAAGTCAACTGGATCGGTTTTTATTTTAAGCGAAAACAGGTCATCACACCATTGACGGTTTTCAATAATAGTGCCTTGTAACCATGTAGCCATTTTTATCCCATCTGCTTTAAATCATAATTCAACTCGCGATACCAAGATACCACAAGCCGATGAATAATAGCACTATGCAGAGAATGGCCCGTAACCAGGATTCGCGTAAAAATTTACTTAGCAGCGGACCGACAAAGGCACCGATGGCGGTACCAGACAATAGTAGCGCCAGTAATGAATAGTCAAGTTCAACACCTAAACGCATATAATTAGCAATAGAGCTTATGGAATGAATCGCGATAGCCAGCGCTGAAGTCCCTGCTATAATAAACATGGGCAAACGCATGATTATGCTCATGTACGGAACCAGTAAAAATCCTCCGCCAACTCCGAATGCAGAAGATATTATCGCTATCCCCATGCCTGTGAAAAAAGGCAGCCAGGGATTATAGCTAAAATTTTCTCCGGCAAAGATGAAGTTAATACGATCGAAAGACCAGCTTTGTTGTTTTACACCAATCGAGCAGGGTGCCCCGCCTTGATCGACAAGATGTTCAAAGTTCAGAGAAGCGCGCAGTGTGTGTTGCTCAGTGACCTGTTTTCGCCCGACAAGTTGCCAGGCTATCTGTACGACAATGACTAAAACCAGTATACCGAATACGGGTTTGAACAGCTGCATATCAGACAGGTGACTGACCGACAGGGAACTTCCAATTATTGCGCCAAAAACGCCACCCGCCCCCAGAATCAGCGCCAGACTGATGACTAGTCGCCGCTGTCTGAAGTAGATCGGTACAGCTATCAGCGGGGTAACCAGAGTGAGTGTCTGCGCCATGGGTTTAACCAGGTTGGCATTCTGTAAACCGAGCACCGATATCAGACCAAATGAGGCCAGAATCCCGCCAGCTGCACCAACTGTAGAGAACACAAAGCCAACAAACAATCCCCATACCAGGGGAAGCCAGACAGGAGCAATGATATTAGCGATTTCAAAAGTCACGGCTTATGTATTTGTGCTTATTGAGAGAGGAAAATTTGACTATACCCCAAAAGGGGTTCTATTGTTGTTTATTAGTAGAGTAATGTAAAAAGGTAATGGTGTGGCTAAAATCATATGGGTTGAAGACCAGTCACACTGGATAGACAAATTCCGTGATATCCTGACCAATACAGATCTTGACGGGAAAGCCAATGAGCTAATTATCTATAAATCCAGTGAGGCGGCCGGCCAGCAAATAACATTGATGAAAAAAGAAGAAGGCCCGGATCTGGCACTGCTGGATGCCAGTATGAATGGTAATGATCAGGCAGGGTTTAGCGTATCCAGAGCCTTATTAAAAAAATGGCCAGGCATGCCCATTATCTTTTTTTCTGAATACAGTGGTACCGATATCGAACGAGATGCATTAACCGAACATATGGCCAGTGACTTTATAGCCAAGCACCAGAGCAATGTCGAGCAGGTTTTATGCTGGCGGATTCGTGCAGTGCTGCGCCAGCAAGCGATGGGTGACGGCAGCCTGCAGAGCAGTAGCGATAATGTGCTCAGCAGCGGTGACCTGAAAATGGACCTGGATACCTGGGAGGTGTACTGGAAGGGTGTAAAACTCATGAACCCGGACAACCCGAAAAGACCCCTGGCGCCAACGCCGCGTAAGATATTGCGTTGCCTGGTAGAGCGTACACCCAGACCCGTTTCAACCTGGCAGGTAGCAGAGTATATGGGAGTTGATCCCGACACCTATTCCTATGCAACCTATAGACAACATATTAAAACCTTGCGCAGGGCACTGACGGTGGCCAGTGAACAGGAAGACTTCATGGAATTGAGCAAGCAAGGTCTTGGTATCATAAGTTGTGGTGAGCAGGGGTCATATTGCTGGAAAGCAATAACTTAAGCCTAGATATTTAAGGATTGCATTGGTTCTCCGACATGTTGGGGGATCAATGTACACCTTGCTAAGGAGCATACGTTGACAGGGTTGGTATTAAAATTTCCGTGGATAGGCATTTTCTTCAGCCTTTTAGTGTTGGCTTTCTTTCTGGTGCCAGACCAGTCCTGGTTGACTGCTTATGTAGATCAGACTGTTATTGACAAGCTTAATGATGTCACCATTAGATGGATGATTTTCATACTGCTTGTTGCGGCCTACGCATTCGATTACATACGGTTTAGAAAATCTGGCCGGGACTATAACGACAGGATAAAAAAACAGAATGATCAAATTGATGAACTGTTCAGAAGCCGAAACGAGTTACAAAACAAGGCGCATACCTATTCCGGTCATGCCGATAAGCTGAAACTGTTTATTAGTGAGAAATTACTGGAAAATATAGAATACGATGAAAAATTTCTTCATTTCAAGAATATCGCATCAGAGGTCAGGCACAACGGGGTCATCAGTTATGACAAGGTGGTATCGGTACTGAATGATGCGTTAAGCCAGGAACTGGATGCTGATTTGCAGCAGCAGTATCAGGATGCACTGGACAGCATGATGTACCTTTGGGACTTGCTGGATCTGTCGACAACAGACAATATCGCCATGTACATAGCGAACAAGCTGTATGAATGTGAAGAAATCTATTATCGGCAAGTACTGGATAACAACGAGATCAGCCCTCCGTACCGACCAGTTTTTCCGATAAGAAATGCAGTCATGAAAGCCATATCGGGTCATATAGAAACCGCAGAACCGGCGATACAGGCATCATTACATACTGTAGAAGTGTTTCAATACGATGATAAACAATGCTGGATCAAGCTGGAAGAATCAGGAAACTTCCTTGGTAATGAAAATTACATCGTTCTGGTAATGGAAAACCTGATAAACAATGCCTTGTTCTATACCAGCAAAAGAAAATACTCCAGCAAATATTCACGCGTTTCGATCTCACTGGTAAAAGAGGGCAGAGATGCAGTGATCAGTGTCTTCAACCCGGGTCCGGAAATCCCGGAAGAAGCAAAAGATAAAATTTATACATTGGGCTATTCCACCAAGCGTAGCAAGGGACATCATGGCAAAGGATTGGGGCTGTATTTTGTCAAAGAAATAATCAAGGGATACGAAGGCGAAATTAACTACCATAATGTTCATAGTGTCAGTAATACATATATAATCCGCGTAGAATGTGAATCAAAACCCGTGGTGAATGAAATCATCGAAACGGCCCTCAATGATCTGGAAAAGATCAAGGTTCGCCAGGATGATGGCAGCCTGACTGATGAATCTGTCTGTCTGATCGAAGATCGAATAAAATCAATCGAGGTATCAGATCAGATCGGCAAAAATACACAAGTATTCGATAACCTGGACCAGGGAGGAAAATCCGTCTTGCTTGATCCGACACATGCAGCCAGGCCGGCCTGGTTAATAGAGGTTAATATGAGTCTGACCTCGACTGAAATAAGTTTTAAACCACTGGATACAACTGGCGTTGAATTTACCCTGCGCATCCCGACAGCCGAATCACGGCTTGATTCTGAATATCATGTATCTGACCAGCAGGGTGAATTAGCGGAAGATACAGATGGCTAGACAAGCACAGTGGAGCTGGCTGTTGCTCAATTCTGACTAACAAAGAGTCCCGTGAGGAACTCTTTTTTATTTTTTCAGCCGGGCGTAACGTTTGTTGCCTGTGGACCTTTGGGACCACTTTCCACGTCAAATGTGACCGACTGACCTTCTGTAAGTGACTTAAAGCCGTCACCCTGAATAGCAGAAAAATGTACAAACACATCTGCGCTGCCGTCAGACGGAGCGATAAAGCCAAAACCCTTGGATTCGTTGAACCACTTAACAGTACCTGTAGCCATGTATAAATTACCTTTTAAAAAATGAACAAGTAATTAATTGCAAATCTCAAAAAGGTGAAGTACAGGAGTGATCACGATGGAGCTTCTGATTATACTTAAAGGACGTGCAACCAATTTTTTATGCAGGCGATGTAGTGACTGGACAATATTATCTGATCGAGCAGCACCTGACATACACAAGTATATACGAAAATTTGTATATTTCACCCTGTTTTTGAGCCTGAATAATATACAAAAAGGCTGTACTACACTGACTAAAAATAAATAGGCTATGGAATTATTAATTGCACACACATGTAGACAACAGGCTACTGCAATTTCCTTCAAGCTTACAATACAAAGAAGTACCTTCAGTTGCTCTGGCTAAGCCGTATAACAACAGATTTTCTCAAACTGATGAGCAAAAACCTGTTATTTACACCTTAAAATATAAGGAAATAATAAAAATGGGTAAAAATATCGCTGATGCATATCTTTATCTTATGCGTACCTATGAGCCGGGCGATAAAGTCTATATCTTTGGGTTTAGTCGCGGTGCATATCCTGCCAGGGCACTGGCAGCCTTACTCCATAAATCAGGTTTATTAGCACCTCGCGATGATAACCTGGTGCCGTATGCGATAAAATGTTCAAATATCAGAAGAAAAAATGGATAGCAGAGGGGTTCAAGCGTACTTTTTCTCGCGAATGCCCGGTTCATTTCCTTGGTCTCTGGGACACAGTAAAATCTATAGGCTGGATTTACGATCCAGTAAATCTGCCTTATACGATGAATAACCCAAGTGTTGGCGTTGTAAGACATGCCATTTCAATTGATGAGCGCAGAGCATTATTCAGATCAAATTTATGGGGTGCTGGAACTGACGAACAGGACGTACTGCAGGTCTGGTTTGCAGGCGTACACTCAGATGTTGGTGGGGGCTACCCTGAAAACGAAAGTGGTTTAGCAAAAATAGCTATGCAATGGATGGTAGAGGAAGCACAGAAATTCGGTTTGTTGGTCGATCTCGAGAAATACAAAACAGGTCGTACCTGACGAGATCCATTATAATGAATCCGATAAAGATCTGGAATATCATTACCCACCAAACTACAAAGATAAAATCCATCATTCACTCAAGGGAGTCTGGTGGCTGGCCGAGTTATTGCCAACGTTTGGTTATGACGCAACACTAAAAAGGAAAATACCAGGACCGCCTCCATTGGGCAGGCACCGTAAAATCACGGAAAATGCCCTATTGCATGAAAGTGTACAGGCTCGTCTAGAAGATAATACGCTGGCATATGGGCCAACTAATCTGCCAAAAAATTATCAAATACAGAAAACAGTTTTTTATGATGGCGACAATAAGAAATAGCCCCCAGAGATGAAGAGCACTTAGCTGAAAAGATTAAAATAAAAATGCCCCATGAAGGGGCATTTTTTTACAGCGTGTAATAATGCTTATGCTGTTTTCTTACTGGCACGTTTTTTACGTCTCCTTTTCACTGGCTTGTTTAAGATCTTGTCAGCCTTGGTGAGAACTCCCGTATAGGCCTTTGCGCGCTTAGCCTGGGCTTTCAGGCCTCTTAACTCTTCAGTATTGGCAGATCTGGCTGATGTTGATTTCGCAGCCATTTTTCTAACGGCATTAAGTTCAGCAGTTGTTGCCTTGAATAGTTTCCTTGTAGCTGCATCATCGGATTTTTTCAATTTTGCAGTCGTTGCTTTTTTGCGTTTAATTAATGTGGCTCGTTTTTTACTTAAACGTTTACCTTCTGCACTCAGTTTTTTTGCAATTTTCGACAAAGCCGCAACGGCTTTTGTACCATTATCATTAGCCGCATTTAATGCCGCTAGTGAAGTTTCAATTACCTTCTCGAGAGAAGCACTTTTCACTACAGTTGTTCTGGATTTTGTAGGCATTTGACTTTCCATTAAGTTAATAGAATATATAGTATATATTGGAATATGGGAAATTGTAAAATTTTTCATAAAAAACCTTAAATATTTCAATCCCCGTGTTTTTACAGAACCCTGTATTGATATAAAAGTTGTTAATAAACTATTCTGTTTTCCGGTACATTTACGATACCAGCGTTTAAATATATTCCCTGTAATGCTGTTTTTTTGTCAGTTAATATCCGTTTGCAACATATTTCCTGTAATGATAATGGCATTATTACTGCGCACTAATCCCGGTCAACATCGTTTAAATTGTCGATTGATAATAATGTAACGAGATATTCACTGTTTTGCGATTTTGAAACCACCTCTGTCTCCGTATACCAGTAATATTATCGCAGGACTTGTCAGGGTAATTGTTGCCTGGTGTTCCAGGCCATACGCCATGGATGCTAATAATAAAACGAATTAAACTGGATACGGGTAAGTTACCCCTGAATCCTGCTGATTTTCTATAAATCTGATAAATCACCACAAATACAATAGCTAACAATACATTTATTACTCTATTTTTCAGGAAAAATCCCATCAGATACTGTGACATGACTCACATTAAACCGGTTCCAGCTGTAACTATTCACAGGATTTTTACAAGGGCTTGCTAAAAATACACTAAGCCGATTGAACTGCTATGGGGGCAATCGAACGTATTTTTATAAATGTGAACAGGAGTAAATATAATGACTTTTACAGACTTATTAACAACGTGGTCGGATAATCCAGGTCTTTCTGTGTTTATCTGGGCGATGCTGCTGATAACGGCCATGTACCTGGGTCGTTCATCGGCACATCATCTAATTAGTTCACTATCCCGATCTTTGCGTGGCGTGATGCGTATGACGGCGACCTCTCTGACAGAACTGGAAGGTCGTATGAGTAAACGCAACAAACAGGTTATCTTGCAGGGAGGCCAGCATGAGACCGAGCGGGCCATTGAGCGGGAGTTTCAGCGGGTGAATAAAATCGTTGAACGTGATCTGGGCGCGTTTCCGTCTATTCAGCGCAAGATCACCGATACCATTAACCGTATCGAGAGCGACTATCAGAACTCGAATGAAACACCACCTTCACCACCTGAGTGGCTTGAAGCAGTTGAAACGATATCGAAGATTCAGCGAAATGGTGATTCTACTGTTGATCAAATACTGGCCAATATTCAGGATTCGATTGAAAAGTCCCATGAGGAAACCATCAAGTCCTATCGCAAGAGCAGCCTGGATAAGCTGAATATATTGAAAAAAATGTTGCCGTCGTGGCGCAACCTGTCAGGCACACTCGCGGTGATGGATAAATCAGTTACTGATCTGAGTGAACGTTCTGAATTCATAGACAAGCAGATGTCTATCTATGAAAAAATACGTGCGCAGGATGACATGGTGGCTCGTGCACTGGCTTCTTCTTCGATGACCCAGTTTTTCATTGCAGCGCTGATTCTGGGTATAGCCATAATGGGTGGTGTGATTAACTTTCAGTTGATTGCATTACCGATGTCAGAAATGGTGGGTGGTACGGCCACGATTGCGGGTTGGCGTACAGCCGATATTGCGGCAATGGTGATTATCATGGTTGAAGTAGCAATGGGTGTGTTTCTGCTGGAAGCGCTGCAAATAACCCATTTGTTTGAGCTGATCAGGAATATGGATGACAAAATGCGTAAGCGCATGGTCGTGATCACGTTGACGATACTGACGATACTGGCAACGGTTGAAGCCTCTCTTGCGTATATGCGTGACTTGCTCGCTCTGGATCGTGAGGCACTATCCCAGTCGTTGGCCGGTGTGGCCGCCAGCAATGTTGAGTTCCGCTGGATACCATCGATCGGGCAAATGGTGATGGGCTTCATACTACCGTTTGCGCTGGCCTTTGTTGCGATACCGCTTGAGTCGTTTATTCATTCAAGCCGTACCGTGATAGGCCTGATCAGTTCCAGTGTGATACGTGCCCTGATCTATGTATTCCGACTGGTAGGCCAGTTCACCTGGCAGACAGGAAAAGTGATGATACATGCTTATGACATGATTATTTTCTTGCCTTTGTCGATAGAACAGATGGTAAAAGCCAGCAGACGAAATGGATATAAAGAGAAGGATATTTTTGTTGAAGAAAGTGAAAAACTGGGAGGTTTAAAATCATGAAAATCCTTAAATTGTTAATAGTTTCAGTACTGGGCATGGGTCTGATTGCCTGTGAAGATCAGACTCCTAAAACGAAGGCGATCTATATGCTGATTGATACTTCGGGCACCTATACACGAGAACTCGGTAAGGCGCAGCGTATCACTAATTACCTGCTTGGCACGCTCAATGCGGGTGATTCACTGGCACTGGCGCGTATTGATAGTGGCAGCTTTAGTGAAAAGGATATGATCGCCAAGGTAACCTTCGATATACGTCCGAGTACGGCGACGGCACAGAAATATCAATTCAAGCGCAAGCTGGATGAATTCGTGGCCTCAGCCAAACCCAGTGGTCATACGGATATCAGTGGTGGTGTATTACAAGCCTCCGAGTTTTTACAGGAAACACAGGCAGATGAGAAAATTATATTAATCTTCTCTGACCTGGAAGAAGACCTGGTCAAGGGGCATATCCGCAAGTTCACCATACCGCTGGTTAATATCAGGGTGATTGCATTAAATGTGACCAAGTTGCGTAAGGATAACGTTGACCCCAGAGAGTATCTTAAACGGCTCGATAACTGGGAAAAGCGTGTTTACGAAGGGGGTGGTGCCTGGCAGGTGGTTAATGACCTTGACCGGCTTGAGCGGTTGTTCAAAAGCTGAATCAGAAGTTTTTATATGAAAACAGACGGGGTGATATGTTGAGAGCATATCACCCCTTTTTTTATCCGA
>DRJJ01000330.1 GCA_011052255.1 Gammaproteobacteria bacterium
CTGCCTGTAGCGTCACTTGATGCCCGGCTCGCACCAGATCAGCACAGGCCTCCGGTATCAGTCCGACTCGCCCTTCAAAGGGCATGGTTTCAGCGGGTATCCCTATATGCATGACTCTACCTTGTTCTTCAACGTTAGTTTCCGTAACATTACAACGATATTTGCAGGCATTTTAGCGTTGTTAGCGAACTGCCAAGCCCTGCAATGGTCTTAACTGCGAGGTTCAGCCTGCCTGAGCCAGTAGCTTTGAGCCCAGTACCTGCAACCGAAACCTATAAAATAGTTCGGAGTGATTATACATGACAGATAACAAACATTGCCGCTTACTCATCCTGGGTACGGGTCCCGCCGGTTATACCGCTGCCGTTTATGCTGCACGTGCCAACCTGAATCCAGTGTTGGTTACC
This sequence comes from Gammaproteobacteria bacterium, assembly GCA_011052255.1. Classification (GTDB taxonomy): domain Bacteria; phylum Pseudomonadota; class Gammaproteobacteria; order DRJJ01; family DRJJ01; genus DRJJ01. The sequence goes on from DRJJ01000330.1 coordinate 408, forward strand.
GGTATGGAACAAGGTGGTCAATTAATGACCACTACCGATGTGGATAACTGGCCAGGTGACAATGCCGGTGTACAGGGGCCGGATCTGATGGAACGTATGCGCCAGCATGCTGAACGCTTTGCTGTCGAAACCATTTTTGACCATATCCGCAAAACAGATTTATCACAGCGTCCGTTTGTACTGCAAGGCGATAACACCACCTATACCTGTGATGCGCTGATTATTTGCACCGGCGCCAGCGCAATGTACCTGGGCCTGCCCTCTGAAGAAGCCTTTAAGGGCAAAGGCGTATCGGCCTGCGCGACCTGCGATGGCTTCTTTTATCGCAAACAGAATGTTGCCGTCATTGGCGGTGGTAACACGGCGGTTGAAGAAGCGCTGTATCTGGCCAATATTGCTGACCATGTCACCGTGGTACACCGTCGTGACAAGTTCCGCTCTGAAAAAATCCTGTCTGACAAGCTGATAGAAAAGAGCAAGTCGGGCAATGTCACCATAGAATGGGATCAGGTACTGGATGAGGTACTGGGTGATGACAGCGGCGTTACCGGCATACGTATTAAAAATGTGAAAGATGGGTCGACCAAAGAAGTGCCAGTACACGGCACCTTTATTGCGATAGGACATAAGCCCAATACCGCTATCTTCGAAGGTCAGATGGAACTTAATAATGGCTATATCAAAGTAAAATCAGGCAGTAGCGGTGATGCCACGGCGACCAGCGTGAGCGGTGTATTTGCGGCCGGTGATGTGACCGATCAGGTTTATAGACAGGCAATCACCTCTGCCGGATCAGGCTGTATGGCGGCACTGGATGCCGAGCGTTTTCTGGATGCACTGGAAGAGAGTTAGCAGGAGTCTGGTTAAATCACTCAGCTGGTGCCCGATATTTTATCCCCTCACCCTAACCCTCTCCCTGAAGGAGAGGGGACTTCTGCGATATTCTATTAATGGATATACGCATACACAGCAGCCTTGATGAAATCAACCCCGCGGACTGGGATCGCCTGAACCAGACCACCAACCCGACGCTGAGCCATCGCTTTCTGAGCGCACTGGAGCACAATAACTGTGTGGGCGAGAAGTTTGGCTGGGTCAGTCACCATATCGCCGCATACGATGAATCCGATACCCTGGTTGGTGCCATGCTGCTATACATCAAGGATAACTCCTATGGTGAGCTGGTATTTGACTGGTCATGGGCTGACGCCTTTCATCGCGCCGGCCTGCCCTACTACCCCAAGGGGGTCTGTGCGATACCCTATACACCTGCCACCGGCACCCGCCTGCTGATCGCAGCGCAGGCTAATGCCGACGAGGTGTGCAGTCATCTGTTCGATGCTGCCTTGCAACAAGCCAGGCAATTGCGTTTATCATCCCTGCACTGGCTATTTACCAATGAAACCGATACCCGCTTTCTTGAACAACACGGTCTGGCAATCCGGCTGGATTGCCAGTACCACTGGCATAATCAGGCGTATCAGGATTTTGATGATTTTCTGTCCCGGCTAAGCTCTCGCCGGCGCAAGGAAATTCGACGCGAACGCCGACTGGCACGTGAATCGGGGCTACAGATCGAGATCGTGAACGGACATCAGGCCAACACACAGCAGCTGCTCGATGCAGCACACTTTTATCAGACCACCTATGACAAAAAAGCGGGACTGGCCACCCTTAATCATGGTTTTTTTTGTGAGCTGGCAGAACATGTGCCCGAAACCTTATTACTGATATTTGCACGTGATTCCGATCGAACGATCGCCTGTGCCATTTTCTTTGTCGGCCCGGACACACTGTATGGTCGCAACTGGGGGTGCGTTACTTACATCCCCAATCTGCATTTTGAGCTGTGTTACTACCAGGGTATCAACTACTGCATAAAAAACGGACTAAAGCATTTTGAGCCAGGCGCCCAGGGTAAACACAAAATCAGCCGAGGCTTCATGCCCAGCGAAACCTGGTCCGCCCACTGGATAGCTCATGACGCGTTCAGGACAGCCATTGCCGAGTTTTCCAGCAACGAAAAGCGTGCCATGCAAGCGCATATCGAGATCCTGAAAGAAAAGAGTCCCTATAAGCTGTAATTAACAGAATTGTACTGATATCATGAAATATTCCGCTATACAGCGAAATATCAAGCGCTGGTGTATAATGGATTCAAATAGGGGTTACTTTGTACTCCCCGGTTAAATAATGGTTAAATAATAAACGTTTTCAGTATATTTATGCTGGCATCTCACTACGCATTATCAGGCTATGCTTCTTTATGGAAAACAAGCATCAATCTATATCCCCGGAACGCAGAAAGGAAGATAAACGCGTCGAGCCGGTGCACCCGGCCGATACAGTCGAGCTGAAACCACGCTGGATCCCGGCATCCTGGGAAGAACAGCGGATACAATACATCACCCGCTTTGTGTTTGTCGCGCTGGGACTCATCTACTTCAATTATGTCATCGATGATTACCGGTCGCCATGGTTTAGCCTGACCGGCATTTCCATCTATATGATCATCTATACCATCTGGAATGCCGCATGGTTTGTCGCTGCGTGGAAAAAGAATTACTCCGCCTTCCGCTACCGACTGGTGATGTGGGCTGATGTGCTCAGTGTGTCTGTTTTCGTACTCAATGACCCATTTGTGGTGCCACTGTCGTCCATGGTTTACATCGTGGTGGTGCTCGGCAACGGTATGCGCTATGGCATGCGAGCCTTTGCAGAAACCTTGACGATCTCAATAATTGCTACCGTTTTTGTGCTGAGTTTGCGTTATACCGATGGCGTACATTCACTCTCGGCAGGCACGATCTTTTTGAATCTGTTCGCGGTAATTATTCTGGGCTACGCCTATCTATTAATGAGTCGTATCGACGCCAACCGCAACCGGCTGGAACGGCGCAGCAAGCACGATGCACTAACCGGCCTGCTCAACCGCCGCGCACTGATGGATCATGCGATGAGCTACCTGTGTCAATCAACCGATCATAACTGCCGTACGATACTGATGTTTGCTGACCTGGATCAGTTCAAGCAGATCAATGACCAGTTTGGTCATGCCACGGGTGACCAGGTCCTCAAGGCAGTTGGGCTGATCATCCGTAACAATATCCGCCAGACCGACTTTGCGGCCCGTTATGGTGGCGACGAATTTGTGTTGATCTTGCCGGGCATGACCATTGCCGAGGCAAAACAGGCTGCCGAACGCATCCAGGAACAGCTGGGGGACTGGGCTAAAAAGGAAAGTCTGGATGTCAGTATCACCATTGGCATTGGCGAGTCGCCTACACACGGCACTGATTTTGCTTCGCTACTGCACAATGTAGACAAGGCTCTTTACAGCTCCAAGCATAGCGAATGCAAGGGTGGCATCAGCCTGGCAACAGACACTGAAGCACCCAGGCAAAACAGCTAACTCACTGCGCCACCCATGCGCATGAAACAACGATATGCCTGCCCCCTACTGGCTAGATTCCTCTGACTTACGCTACCGGTTTCCGGATGTTAACAAGGCGTTAAGCAAACCTGATGGTTTGCTCGCTGTAGGGGGTGGTCTGAGCGTCGGGCGACTGGTGCAGGCATACAAGCAAGGCATCTTCCCCTGGTACTCTGAAGGTCAGCCAGTGCTCTGGTGGTCTCCGGATCCGCGCTTTGTGCTGCTCCCTGAACGGATGCACATCAGCCGTAGCCTGGCGAAGATCCTGCGTCAGGGACGCTATCAAATCCGTCTGGACTCGGCTTTCAGGCAGGTGATCGGTGCCTGCGCCAGCATAACCCGCAATGGCCAGAATGGCACCTGGATAACTGATGAGATGCTGGATGCCTATGTATCACTGCACGAGGCCGGTTACGCCCACTCAGTCGAAACCTGGATAGATGGTCAACTGGCCGGTGGCCTTTACGGTGTGGCCATCGGTGGGGTATTTTTTGGAGAATCGATGTTCAGCCACTCGGCCAATGCGTCGAAAATAGCATTCGCCCATCTGGGAAAGCTGCTAACACACTATGATTACCGGCTCATTGACTGTCAGATTGCCACTGACCATTTACAGGGCTTTGGCGCCACCGGTATAGCCCGTACGGACTTTAAAAAGCTACTTGGTCAATATCTGCGGCTACCCGGGATTCGCGGCCACTGGCATCTGCCTGAGCAGGTTTCTTATGTGCCTCAGCGCACATAATCAAGGTCTTTTAGACTTGTAACTCATTCTCTGATCGTACATATTAACTAGAGTAGATATTGAAGAAATATTACAGCACACATGAATTTTATGGGCAGACCCAATTTCGAATCAGATCAGGTAAAACGCGTTTCATTCTACGCAACGCCGGATCACGACTGCCCCTATCTTGATGGCAGACATGCGGTCACTCTGTTTGCCGACCCTTATGCGCAACTGGATAACCATGTCTACGCCAAACTGGCTCAATACGGCTTTCGGCGCAGTGGACGCCATATCTATCGTCCGGCCTGCCCATCGTGCAGCGCCTGTGTACCGGTACGCCTGCCCGTAAACGAATTCATACCCAACCGCAACCAGCGTCGCACAGGCCTGCGTAATCAGGATATCACTGTCCAGACTACACCGGCCGTCTACAATGAAGAGCAACACCAGCTCTATATGAAGTACATCACTGCACGCCATCCCGGCGGTGGCATGGATGTCCCGGAAGCCGATAAGTACATGGATTTTCTGGTGGCAGACTGGACTGACACTGAATTTGTAGAGTTTCGACTGGCTGACAAACTGGTCGCGGTAGCCGTGATCGATTTATTTGAACAGGGTATGTCGGCCGTGTATACCTTTTTCGACCCTGAACTGGATCGTCGCAGCCTGGGTACAATGGCCATACTGTGGCAGATCGAGGCTTGCCGTAAACGCAGCTTACAGTGGCTTTACCTCGGTTACTGGATACCAGGATGTCAGAAAATGCAGTACAAAAACCTGTTTAAACCCTTGCAACGCTTCCACAATGGCGTGTGGCACGCTGCAAATGAACAAACTGAGCAGATGGCAGCCCTGTAACTTACCCGCTACATTGCTCGTGCCACTTTTCTGAGTTACCCCCTTTATTTATCTGTCATTGTCACAAACCCCGATTACTTCCTGGTTCCTACGCTCTGCGTGTAACCTGATATAGCAGTATGCATTCCCACGCAGAGCGTGGGAATGAGGGCGACCCAGGGCGGTTGCATATTGTCACACCTGTGTCACAAAACCCGATTATTTTGTCAAGTAAGTGACACAACAGCCGATCCAGTAATCAGGTAGTCAATCATCCCTGCTATGGCAGGATGATCTATACTTTATGACAGTGGCAAGTATTGCCGCCAGGAGAATAGCCATGCTGAGCTTCGTATACCGTCTGGTAGAGGACTATGAGCAGGAACACGACCTCCGGCCCAACACGTTGTATCTGTCCCGGGATCATTTACAACACCTGACCAGCAGTTTCAGCCAGGATACGAACCTGGAAGATATAATCAATTACCTTGATATGGAGATCATTATGGATGAGGCCGCACTGCACCCACGGGTAGGCTGGATGCATCGGGTCTACTCCAGGGCCATGTAACAGACGCCAGTTAGCTGTTTCAGGCACCCGACCGGCCTGAAAAGTCGGGTTTATTGCCTATACCGGCACATTTCTTGTCTGAAATGCTTGCCATCCGCTTTTTTTCCCCCATAATTACGCATCGGATAAATGGCTGCTATCAATTAGGTAGCAACTGGACACCCGTTCGGCTAACCAACCATCCGCAGCCGGACAACAATCAGAGAGTAAAATGGCAAAAGAAGAAGCAATTGAAATGCAGGGCAAGGTGATTGATACCCTGCCCAATACGATGTTCCGGGTAGAACTGGAGAACGGTCACGTTGTGACTGCTCATATTTCCGGCAAAATGCGCAAACACTATATCCGTATCCTGACCGGCGATACGGTCACTGTCCAGTTGACACCATACGACCTGAGTAAAGGCCGCATTACCTACCGCGCCCGTTAAACCTGCTAGTGCACAGCTGCCTCAGCTGAGCTGACCTTGAGCACCAGTTTGTCATCCTGCTCAGTCACATCAATATGACCTCCATGCGCCAGTTTGCCAAACAACAGCTCCTCGGCCAGTGGTTTTTTGATGTGCTCCTGGATCACACGTCCCATCGCCCGTGCGCCCATTTTAGGATCGTAACCATGTTTGCGTAGCCAGCGGTGCGCCGCATCGTCAATAGTCAGGCTGACTTTTTTCTCTTCCAGCTGCGATTCCAGCTCAATCACAAACTTGTCGACCACATGACGTATGGTATCGGCTTCCAGTCCCTTGAACTGGATGATCGCATCCAGACGGTTGCGGAATTCCGGTGAGAACAGGCGTTTTATCGCCTCCATACCATCACTGCTGTGATCCTGGTTAACAAACCCGATAGATGAACGCTCCATGTCTGCAGCGCCGGCATTGGTGGTCATCACGATAACCACGTTGCGAAAATCCGCCTTACGGCCATTGTTGTCGGTGAGTGTGCCGTGGTCCATCACCTGTAACAATAGATTGAATACCTCCGGATGCGCCTTTTCAACCTCATCCAGCAACAACACGGCATGTGGGTGTTTAGTGATCGCATCGGTTAGCAGACCGCCCTGATCAAAGCCGACGTAACCCGGTGGTGCCCCGATAAGGCGCGAGACGGTATGCCGCTCCATATACTCTGACATATCAAAACGGATCAGTTCGATACCCATCACCTTGGCCAGTTGTCGAGTGACCTCGGTCTTGCCGACACCGGTCGGACCCGCAAACAGGAAAGAACCAATCGGTTTTTTGTTATCACCCAGGCCCGAGCGCGACATCTTGATTGCTGAGGAAAGTGTACTGATGGCCTGATCCTGACCAAATACAACCAGCTTGAGATCGCGTTCCAGATTCTTGAGCGAGGCCTTGTCAGACGCCGATACACTCTTGGGAGGTATGCGCGCCATGCGTGCAACA
>DRJJ01000331.1 GCA_011052255.1 Gammaproteobacteria bacterium
AAGCTGCTTTCCTTCGGCGGATAGACCACAATACGACCACCCGACAGACCCTTGCCGGTATAATCATTGGCATCACCCTCGACTTCGATGGTCACACCTTTAGCCATAAACGCACCCAGACTCTGCCCGGCCGAACCGTTCAGCTTGATATGCACGGTATCATCCGGCAACAAAGCAGCACCCCATTTTTTCGCTATCTCATGCGATAACATGGTGCCAACCACACGGTTGGTATTAATCACCGGCAGTTCAATATGAACCTTTTCACCGTTATCAATCGCTGGCTGCGCCAGTTCGATTATCTGATGGTCCAGCGCATCCTCCAGGCCGTGATCCTGCTTGATGGCCTGATGTACCTGTACGTGCTCATGCGGTTTCGCGGCCGGCGTCAGGATAGGAGATAAATCCAGCCCCTGTGCCTTCCATTCGGCCAGTGAGCTGTCCATGGACAGCATATCAACACGGCCAACCATTTCGTTGATTGTACGGAAACCCAGTTCGGCCATGATCTGGCGCAGATCCTTCGCAATCATGAACAGGTAGTTCACTACGTGATCGGGCTTGCCGGTAAACTTCTTGCGCAGTTCCGGATCCTGGGTAGCGATGCCTACCGGGCAGGTGTTCAGGTGACACTTACGCATCATGATACAACCCAGCGTAATCAGCGGCGCGGTTGAAAAACCAAACTCCTCGGCACCCAGCAATGCGGCTATTGCGACATCACGACCGGTTTTCAACTGGCCGTCAGTCTGTATCACCGTGCGTGAACGCAGATTATTCAGTACCAGTGTTTGATGGGTTTCAGCCACACCCAGCTCCCACGGTAAGCCAGCATGCTTGATTGAAGTCAGCGGTGATGCGCCGGTGCCACCATCATGCCCTGCTATCACAATATGGTCGGCCTTGGCCTTGGTGACGCCCGAGGCAATGGTGCCGACACCCATTTCCGAAACCAGTTTCACGCTGATACGGGCTGACGGGTTGGAATTTTTCAGATCATGAATCAGCTGCGCCAGATCCTCGATAGAATAAATATCGTGATGCGGTGGCGGACTGATCAGACCCACTCCCGGCGTAGAATGACGGATGCTGGCAATGTTCTTGTCGACCTTGGCACCGGGCAGCTCACCACCCTCACCGGGCTTGGCGCCCTGTGAAACCTTGATCTGTAATTCATCGGCGTTGGTCAGATAATTGATCGTGACCCCAAACCGGCCGGAAGCAACCTGCTTGATAGATGAACGTTTCGAATCACCATTGGCCATCGGCTCAAAACGGGCACTGTCTTCACCGCCTTCGCCGGTGTTGGACTTGCCGCCCATGCGGTTCATCGCAATCGCGAGCGACTCATGGCTTTCTGCCGAGATCGAACCAAAACTCATCGCACCGGTCGCAAAACGCTTGACGATCTCCTTGACCGTTTGAACTTCTTCCAGCGGCACTGCGCCACCATTGGCATCCTTGTTAAAGCGCATTAAACCACGCAGGGTACACTTGCGTGTCTGTTCGTTGGCATGTTTGGCAAAGCGCCAGTAGGCACTTTCATCATTACTGCGTGCGGCCAGTTGCAGATCCGCAATCGATTGCGGATCCCACATGTGCTGATCGCCTTTCGCGCGCCAGTGGAAATCGCCATTATTCGGCAGCACCGGCAAACGTTTGTCGTCCCGTTGCGGGTAACCGCGCTGGTGACGGCGTAACAGTTCTTCGGCCAGGGTGTCAAAATCGGCGCCCTTGATCCGACTGGGTGTACCGGCAAAACAACGTTCGATGACTGATTCTTCCAGACCTACCGCTTCAAAAATCTGCGCGCCTTTATACGAATGCAGGGTCGAAATACCCATCTTGGCCATGACCTTGAGCATGCCCTTGGCCACGCCCTTGCGATAAGCCGCAACTATCTTGTCGTCCTCGTCATAGACATCGCCCGGCAACAGGCCATCGCGCTGCGACTGGAACAGGGATTCAAATGCAAGGTATGGATTAATCGCATCAGCACCGTAACCGATCAACAGGCAGTGGTGATGCACTTCACGTGCCTCACCGGTTTCCAGCACGATACCGATACGGGTCCGGTCATGGCTGCGCACCAGGTGATGATGCACCGCACCGGTCGCCAGCAAGGTCGATACCGGTACGCGGTCGGCACTGATGTTACGATCGGACAGCACGATCAGACTGAAACCTTGTACGATGGCATCACTGGCCTCGGCACAAATCCGTTGCAATGTTTGCTCGACACCGGCCTTGCCGTCTTCACGTGCAAAGGTAATATCAATGGTCTGTGCACGCCAGCCGCGGTGATCAATATGCTTGAATGCGGCCAGCTCTTCGTTGGTCAGGATAGGATGCGGCAACAGCATACGGTGTACATGTGACTCGCTGGTCTCGAGCAGATTGCCCTCGGGGCCGATATAACACTGCAGCGACATCACTACTTCTTCACGTATCGAATCAATGGCCGGGTTGGTGACCTGGGCAAACAACTGCTTGAAGTAGTCATAGATCATGCGCGTCTTGTCACTCAGACAAGCCAGTGCCTGATCGTTACCCATCGAGCCGACCGGATCGCGGCCTTCGCGTACCAGTGGCAGCAACATAAACTGCATGGTTTCGGTGCTGTAGCCAAAGGCCTGCATACGTGCCAGCAGGGTATCCGGATTAAAACCATGCGGCTCCTGATTAGGCTGCAACAATGCCGGTACGATGCGCGCATTTTTTATCCATTCGCCATACGGGCGACTGGCAGCAAACTGGTGCTTGAGTTCTTCGTCCGGAATCATGCGCCCTTTTTCAAAATCGATCAGGAACATCTTGCCCGGCTGCAGACGACCCTTGAACTTGACGTTTTCAGGAGGAACTTCCAGCACCCCGACTTCGGATGCCATAATCACCTTGTCATCGTGGGTCAGGTAATAACGACTGGGTCGTAAACCATTGCGGTCGAGTACCGCACCAATATAATGACCATCAGTAAATACGATAGAGGCAGGGCCATCCCAGGGTTCCATCTGCGCCGAGTTATATTCATAAAAAGCGCGCTTCTCTTCCGACATGGCTTCGTCGTTCTGCCAGGCCTCGGGCACCATCATGGTGATGGCCTCCTGCAGGGTGCGGCCGGTCATCAGCAGAAATTCCAGCACGTTATCAAAGCTGCCAGAGTCGGAACAATCGGGTTCAACAATCGGGAACAGTTTTTTCAGGTCTTCGCCAAACAGCTCACTTTCACACATCCCTTCACGGGCGCGCATCCAGTTGATATTGCCCAGACGGGTATTGATCTCACCGTTATGGCTCATAAAACGATTAGGCTGAGCGCGATCCCATGACGGGAAGGTGTTGGTTGAAAAACGTGAATGCACCATGGCCAGGTGGGCCTGGTAATCCTCGTCAACCAGGTCGGCATAAAAACGCATCACCTGATCCGGGATCAGCATACCTTTATAGACCATCACTTTGCTGGACAGGCTGCAGATGTAAAACAGGTCACGCTGCGACAGGGTTTCGTCAGAACGAATCGCATGTGTGGCGGCCTTGCGTAGCAGGTACAGTTTGCGTTCAAAGGCATCGCCTTCGATATTGCTGCCCGCCTTAACAAACAACTGTTCGATAACCGGCATCGCCGCAAGTGCGGTCGGTCCGATATCGGCATGAATCGGGTCTGCGGGCAGCTTGCGCCAACCCAACAACTCCTGGCCAAGCTCGCTGATCAGGCTCTCTACGCGCTGCTTACACAACGAACGCTGGCTATCATCTGTCGGCAGAAACACGTTACCGGCTGCGTAGCTGCCTGGATTCGGTAAATCAAGACCCAGGTCAGCCTTCGCAACCTTGGTAAAGAAACCATGCGGCAGGCTGGTCATCATACCGGCGCCATCACCGGTGTTTTTCTCACAGCCGCAGGCGCCACGGTGCACCATGCGCCGCAGGATATGATCTGCATCGAGTATTATCTGGTGGCTGGCCCTGCCCTTGATATCCGCAACAAAGCCGACGCCGCAGTTTTCATGCTCAAACGCCGGGTCATAAAGTCCCTGTTTTTCTGGAAAACCTGTCCTGTTTCGCCCTGTCAGTGACTTCACCATATGCTGCCTCAAACCTGATAAATCTTATAACATTATGAATTATATAGTTTTGATACCGTGCCCGTATCTGGCGCGCAGAAAACCTGCCGTTTGCTATAGACAAACGCGGCCGGTCATTGTATCGGACTAGCAATGGGAAAGAAAGATTACGCGCATCTGAAGCGCTAACTTATTGTCTTACAAGGGTTTATGTACCACCAAAACGCCAGTTCCAGCTCACCCCGCCGGCCACCGCCTCGGGATGATAGCGATGAACCCGCTGCTCGATACTGGCTACATTTTTCATCGGTGTATCAACCATTAACAGGACCTCGCGATGCCTCAGTGCCTGCTCGAATTCATGTATCGGTACATCAGGCAACAGCGTGACAGCCAGCCCAGCCAGAAAGGTTACCAGCATCACGGCCAGTGATCCTGCTATGGTCAGCACAGATGAGGTCAGCAGACCAATAAACAATACAAAAAGTGCCGCAAAAAACACCCCGAGGTTGGTATTCCACAGGATGCGTTCCAGCTGGTGCGGCCAGTCACCATGGATATCCTGCAACTCAGCCGGCAGGTCGGCGGCATCAAGACTCGATCCGGTCTTGATGTGGAAACGTAACGATTGCTTACCCGCGCTGCGTAAATCATTGATTACACACATACAATGCTCTGCATCGGGTATCAGGAAATAGAGTCTTCTGTCCACCGTACACCTCCTCTGGAGATTGGCCGGTACATACCCTCCCTGGTTTTATACCAGGTTCTTACTGCAAGTACGCCTGTGCCTCCTCTCCCGGATTCGGCAGTCCGGCGATACGCCAGACATCGCGACCATGCATGTCAAAATAGGTATCGATACAGTGGCGATCCAGGCTGGCGCAATGGCAGACATGGCGCAGGCTGGGATTGCCACCCTGCTGTTTATATGATGCTCGTAAGGCATGAATAATGGCCCAGCGCTGTGGCGTTAGCGACCAGCCCGCCCGTTCGGCCAGATAATCGGCAAGGCCTTCGTCCCATTTGTCTAAATCAATCAGGTAGCCGTCACGATCAAAACGCAATCCCAGAAGGATTTCATGTGGGCTCAGCGTCTGACTGTGCTGGCCCTGGTATGCATGAAATGGCCACGGGTAAACAGGGTAATTTCTATGGTGATACATGGTAACTGCCCCTCCATAACGGGTGGAAAAGAAACAGCTCTATGACGTATTACATTACAGGTATAGTCTGCCGGGTTGCACTAGTCAAATTTACCCGCTGCCTTCATAAATCCCCGTAATTTTAGCTAATAGCACACACTTCTATGGCCCAGGCCTCACAGCACAAACAGCATAATCTGCATACTATTAATCTACGGATTAAGGATCATCCTCTTTACAATAAATGGGGCGCAACAGGAAGCCCGTGCCACCAGATAATGACGATGAGGAAAGAACCATGGACAACGAGTTCAACATGGTAATTGTTAGCGGTGCATTGATTATTGGACTGATATTCGGTGCCGTCATCCAGCGCAGCCGTTTTTGCATGGCTGCAGTGGTTTCCAATATGGTATTAATGGGAGACCGCCGCCATTTGCATGCATGGATGGTCACCATGCTGATCGCCATTGCGGGTGGTTTTATCCTGGAGTTCAGCGGGCTGGTCGACATCAGCCTGTCGTCATACCGTGATGGTCACATCAATGTGGCCGGCACCCTGTTCGGCGGCATGCTGTTCGGTATCGGTGCCATCTTCGCCGGTGGTTGTATTGGCCGGGTACTGACCCAGACCGGCGAGGGTAATCTGGGTGCCTTGCTGGCGCTGCTGACACTCGCCTTTGGTGCCACGGCCAGCTATGTTGGTTTTATTGAACCCATGCGTCTGTGGATGGACCAACTGGTTAGCTATCAGGCCAGTAGTGGTGATGCCTCACTCAGTACATTGCTTAACGTGCCTTTGTGGGTTCCGGCGACTGTTATCAGTTCCCTGATTGCCCTGTATCTGTACCGACACCGACATCACGATATCAGCCCGCGCTTGTTATTTGCCGGTGCAGTGGTAGGCCTGTTGGTACTAGCCGGGTGGTTACTGACAGGCTGGATTGGCGCTGATGAATTTACCGATATGGCGCCACACTCAGTGACCTTTTCCGGACCCATTGCCAGCAGTGCGCTGTTGCTAAGCATTGGTAACATGCCTGCCAGCCTGTTTGGTGTCAGCCTGGTAGTCGGCACCCTGCTTGGGTCATTTCTGAGCGCAGTGTTGACACGTACGTTCCGTATCACACCACCCAATCCGACCAGCATCGGTCGCATACTGGTCGGCGGGTTTATGATGGGAACCGGCGCGATTTGCGCAGGCGGCTGTAATATCGGACAGGGCGTAACCGGTTTTTCAACGCTATCAGTAGAGTCAATATTTGCGGTAGTCGCCATCTTCTCCGGCATGTATGTCGGCGTTAAATGGCTACAGTTTTCAGAAAACCACGGTTATTTATGGAAGATGCCGCGTCTGCGCCTGCATCAATCGCGGCAGGGGCCACAGCCGGATGCCGAGCAAGTAGTAGCATCCTGAGCAGGTCCGAAACGTCAGGGAATGGCCCACGGACGGGCCAGAGACACCCTAAACGCTTTTAACCCCCTGCACCAGTTCACCGACCATCTCCTGGCCATCGCCATACAGCATGCGTGTCTTGTCATCATAGAACAAAGCGTTTTCGATGCCCGAGAAACCGGTACCCTGGCCACGCTTGATCACAATAATATTTTTTGCCTTGTCAGCATCCAGTATCGGCATCCCGTATATTGGGCTTTCCGGATTACTGCGAGCCATCGGGTTCACGACATCGTTGGCACCTATGACCAATGCCACGTCACAGTTAACAAATTCCTCGTTGATTTCATCCAGATCATAAATCAGGTCATAAGGCACGCCGGCCTCAGCCAGCAAGACATTCATGTGTCCCGGCATACGACCGGCAACCGGATGAATCGCAAACTTGACGGTAACATCCCGATCAATCAGTTGTTTCGACAGTTCCCAGATTTTGTGCTGCGCCTGCGCAACCGCCATACCATAGCCCGGTACGATAATAACCTTGTTCGCAAATGCCATCATTACACCGGCATCATCTGCATCGATCGGTTTTAGCGCACCCTCAACCTCCTGTTCCGAGGTGCTGCCGCTGGCACCAAACGAGCTGAACAACACATTGGTAATAGGCCGATTCATCGCCCTTGCCATTAACTGGGTCAGCAAGGTTCCGGCAGAACCGACCACCGTACCGGCGATAATCATCGCCGCGTTATTCAGTACGAAGCCTTCCAGCGCCACTGCCAATCCGGTCAGCGCATTAAACAGCGAAATAACCACAGGCATATCGGCACCACCGATAGGCAGCGTCATCATGACTCCGAACACCAGTGCCATCACAAAAAATATTGCGATAACGGTAACATTCGGGTCAACAAATCCGATGTAAACACCACTGACTACGGTAATAGTAAACAAGAACAGGTTGATCATCTGCATCATCGGCAAGCGCACCGCCTTGCGTAACCATCCCTGTAATTTCGCAAACGCAATCAGACTGCCACTGAAAGAGATAGCGCCAATCAATGCACCCAGAACAGCCAGATTCATATGTACGATATTGTGCTCGCCGGTTTTAACCAGCTCGACTGCTGCAATTGCTGCGGCCGCGCCACCACCCATACCGTTATACAATGCAATCATCTGCGGCATATCGGTCATTGCAACACGTTTGCCAGAGACATAGGCGATCACCGAACCCATGATGATGGCCACCAGCATCAGCGCAATATTTTCCAGTTCAGGTATCGCAAAGGTTGCCAGTGTGGCTGCCATCATACCGGCGCCGGCCCAGAGTATGCCGCCACGTGCAGTGGCTGGCGAGCTCATACGCTTTAATCCAAAAATAAACAGGAAGGCGGCGACGAAATAAATAGCCTCGATCAGGTTATCCATTCTTCTTCTCCTTACTGCTCTTGAACATTTCCAGCATGCGCTCGGTGACCACATAACCGCCGACTGCGTTCATCGATGCCAGCAATACGCCGAAAAAGCCGATTGCCTGTTCAGTCGTTGTGTCGGCATGTCCCAGTGCGATCATGGCTCCCACCAGCACAATGCCGTGAACAAAATTGGAACCGGACATCAGCGGTGTATGTAAAATCACCGGAACCCTGCTGATCACTTCATAGCCGGTAAATGCAGCCAGCATGAATATATAGAGTGCTGTAAAACCTTCAATCATGAGGATGCTCCTTGCAGCCGCTCGCGGGTCGGGCCATGTTTGATTTCACCGTCGCGGGTTACGGTACAACCGGCCAGGATTTCATCATCCCAGTCTGGCTTTAATTCGCCGTCACTGATCAGCAGTTGCACCAGGTTATAAAGATTGCGTGAATACATCTCGCTGGCATGGACGGCCAGCATACCCGGCACATGCAGTGGCCCATGGATGGTGACGCCATTATGAACGATAGTCTTGCCCGGTTGTGTCAGCTCACAGTTGCCACCACTCTCGGCGGCCAGATCGATGACCACTGAGCCGGGCAACATACGCTCTACAACGGCGGTATCAATCAATCGCGGTGCTGGCCGGCCCGGCACATGCGCGGTACAGATTACGGCATGCGCTGCGGCAACCGTGTTGCCCATCATCTCGCGTTCCTTGTGTTTTTCAGACTCGGTCAACTCACGTGCATAACCCCCTTCGCTTGATGCATCGACGCCAATCTCAAGAAATTTGCCACCCAGTGATTCCACCTGCTCCTTGGTCACACTGCGTACATCGTAGGCCTCTACTACCGCACCCAGTCGTTTGGCCGTCGCGATCGCCTGCAAACCGGCCACACCGGCACCAATCACAAATACTCTGGATGGGCGTATGGTGCCTGCCGCCGTGGTCAGCATCGGGAAGAACCGGGCGCTCAGATCTGCTGCCATCAGCGCCGCCTTGTAACCGGCAATGGCTGCCTGGGATGACAGGCTGTCCATCGACTGTGCACGCGAGATGCGCGGCACCAGTTCCATCGACAACGCAGTGATGTTGCGATCACGCAGTGCCTTGATGACCTCATCATTTCCATGAGGATGCATATAGCAGATCAGAATGCAGCCTTCGGGCATGAGTGCCACTTCTTCTACAGATGGCGGGGCGACCTTAAGCAGGATCTGAGCGGTTGCACAGGCCTCGGCAGCCGTATCACTGAATTCGATGTCATCGAAATCACTGTCTGGATAAAAACTGCTCACCCCGGCCCCCTTCTCGAGTACCACCTGCACCCCTGCACGACTGAATTTTTCAGCAATAGCCGGCACAATCGCAACCCGATTTTCACCCTCGCTGGTCTCTGTAGTAATCGCCAGGCAAATGGACATGACACTTCTCCGATTTATTCTGTTTACCTTCAATAACCCGCTAAAAACACCACTGATAAAATATATTCATATATTACATATGGATATGTAAATATACCGCTAATCCACGTGGGGCCTTCTTTAATATTTGGGAAATACTTCCCAAATTGGCGGTGCAAATTAGAACATATATTACGCTCATTTCTGCAGTCCACCAAATACCTTACTGTATTTGTATTGTTTTACACGATTTACCCGCAAAAAACGTTGCAAATATCCTTGCAACACGCTTGCTAGCAGGGCTGCAGTCAGGGTATAAATAATACTATTTCATGCAGGACGCGCAGCACATGGAAAATCTGTATCAGCAAGTACTCAGAACCGATATTTCAGGCATGCCTCTGGAATGGATAGGCTATCAGGATGCTGTACGCCTGTATCATGGTGGGCATGTGATCTACGACTTCGGCACACGTCTGTATCATATTCGAGGTGGCATCAATGCCGCTACCGGCCAGCAAAGCAGCATTATTATCAACTCAATTATTGCGACCGAAGGCAATCGTCATGTACTGGAAAAGGCACGCAAGCGTTATACCCCGCCACTGAACAACCCGGCCCTGTTTAAACGCGATGCCCATCTGTGCCTGTACTGTGGCAATAAACATGCTTCGGACAAGCTCTCCCGTGACCATGTGCGACCATTGATTCAGGGCGGTACCGATGCCTGGAATAATGTGGTCACGGCCTGCAAGCGCTGCAATAACCACAAGGCCGGACGCACCCCGGAACAAGCACACATGCAGTTAATCGCGGTACCGTTTACACCGACCCATGCCGAGTACGTGTACTTGCAGGGCCGTCATGTACTGGCCGACCAGATGGAATTTCTGCGAAAGCACTTCCCTCGCAAAAGTTTACTTCATGAACGTTTACAGCTATGTAACACATGAGTTTCTGGGATGAGATCGACCAGGCCATACGCGATGCCAGCGGCGAACAGCTAACCATAACCGACCGCCGTACAGTCGGTGGCGGCAGTATTAATGAAACCTGGCATTTGCATGGCGATACCGGCTCCTGGTTTATCAAACTCAATACGACTGCCAGACTGGACATGTTCGAGGCCGAGGTACGTGGCCTGGAAGAAATGCATCGCACGCAAACGATACGGGTTCCGCAACCACTGGTGACTGGCACCACCGGTGATATCGCCTATCTGGTGCTTGAGTACATCCAGCTGGGTTCGAACATGGACCGGCTACTACTGGGCGAACAACTGGCGGCTCTGCATCGCACCAGCCGTTTGAATTTTGGCTGGGACATTAACAACACTATTGGCTCTACAGCGCAGATCAACACCTCATCCAATAACTGGATCGACTTCTTTGCAGAACATCGGCTCGGCTATCAGTTAAAGCTGGCACAGAGCAATGACCACCTGGGCAAGGTACAGGAGCTGGGTGAACGGGTACTGGAATCTTTCCCGTCCCTGTTTGATACCTATACACCCGTACCTTCCCTGTTACACGGCGACCTGTGGAACGGTAACTGTGCCGGTGATCCGGATGGCCAACCGGTATTGTTTGACCCGGCTATGTACTACGGCGATCGTGAGGCCGACCTGGCCATGACTGAGTTATTTGGTGGTTTTGGTAGTGAGTTTTTCGAGGCCTACCATGCGCAATGGCCTGTTGATCCCGGTTACCCGCAACGCAAAACCCTGTACAACCTGTACCATATTCTGAATCACCTGAACCTGTTTGGTGGTCACTATCGAATGCAGGCCGAACGCATGATGGAATCATTGCTGAGTGAGTTGAAGTAGCATCGCTGAAGGCTG
This sequence comes from Gammaproteobacteria bacterium, assembly GCA_011052255.1. Taxonomy (GTDB): domain Bacteria; phylum Pseudomonadota; class Gammaproteobacteria; order DRJJ01; family DRJJ01; genus DRJJ01. Next base: position 11,281 of record DRJJ01000331.1, read on the forward strand.
TACATTGCTTACCCGATATGTTGTTTTACAGACGTGCGTTGACAGCGCATAGAATCCCTGCGGGCTTCATTATGCGTACCTCACCCTTACGGATCGAGGCACCCTGTAAGCTCAACGGCAGCGTCCATGCTGCCGATGGTCTGTAAAAAACATATCCGCCAATCAATGTACGCTTTAAAATAGAGCCTAACGCCGGCGTCGCTCCAGGTTTCTGCGCATCTGATGTCGTTGTCCGGGTGACATGCGGCGATAGCGCTCACGTGCGCTACGTCGTTCTGACGGCGACATGTTGCGCCCGCGTTCGCGTACCGCGCGACGTTGCTCCGGCGTCATGCTTTTCCAGTCCTTGCGTATGCCCTTACGCTCCTGGCTGGATAGCCCCCGGAACCATGCCCTGCTTTCGCGGATACGCGTCTGCTCTTGCGCCGGTAACTGGCGAAAACGCCGATAGTTCTCGCGCAGCTGCGCCTTCTTTTCCGGCGACAGTGATTTCCAGTTTTTGAGCCTCAGTTTCATCGCCTGACGTTGCTCAGGATTCATCTGCGACCAGCGTGTAGCCCCTTTTTGTAACCGACGCTGTTGTTCAGGGCCGAATGTTGCCCATTTTCCTTCGAAGCGTTGCAGTATTTTCTGTTCCTGTGAACTGAGTGAATCCCATTCCAGGGCATCCGATTCTGCAAAGGCAGGCTGCCAGATTAACTGGGCCAGAAACAGGAATACAACTGCCCGTAGCAGTGACCAGCGATCGCTGAGCAGACCAGCCCACCCGGCTTTCACTATCGATGATCTGTTTTCAGGACTCGTCATATTCATCTACCGTTGGTTCTTTCAGTTCTTCCTGTTGCAGGATGGCCGGATCTATCCATTGCCCGTCTGCGGTTTCCCAGTCTGCCAGAAATTCAAGCATTTCCAGACCCGGGCTATCATCATCTTTCTGTTCTGCAAAACCCGGCCTGGCACCCGTAACGCTGACCAGTATCATCGTGATATAAAACAGCTGGAACCCGGACGGGCTCACCCGGATTCCCCGGGGTCATCCAGCGCCGCATCACTTAACCACTGATAAAATTCCAGGTCTTCAATCACTTCCAGAGTCTCATTACTGGCCAGTATTTCAAATTCAGATGTGCCCAGCTCACCGTTCAGGTTTACTGGAGCACTGTTAAGCATGATCACTGCCAGGCCCGCCGCGATGGCCGTTGCCAGCCCTCCGGCAGGCCACAGCCAGCCCTGCCATTTTGATGGCTGATTAGATTGTTTGCCCGCATCCCGTGCTGCCTGAACCGCCTGCGCACGCGCCTGTGACAAGGCAGTCAGGGTCTCCTGATCAAGCTGTTCGGCACTGCGATCAAGCAGATCGCTGATGGCCGCCAGATTTTCAGGCAAATCCTGTTTATGATCATCAGGCTTCATACATACTCCTGCAGGCTATCGCGTAAACTGTGCACAGCCCGTGAATAATGTGTCTTGACGCTGCCTGCCGAGCAACCCATCGCTGCGGCGGTAGCCTTTACATCCAGTCCTTCCCAGATCCGTAACAGAAACACCTGTTGCTGCCGTAATGGCAAGCGACGTAATGCGCTTTGCAATACGTCCATTGATAAAGACTGTATCACCTGCTGCAAGGGATCAACAGCCGCCGGGTCGGCCACTGTGGCCAACGGGTCTTCTCCCGGATTATCTTCATCCTGATGCAACCAGGTGCGCCAGCGGTTACGTACCTTCTGGCGTCTATACCAGTCGCGTATGCGCGACTGCAGGATGCGATAAAAAAGGGGTCGCCACTCATCAGACGGACGGCTGGCGTAACGCCGAACCAGCTCCAGCATGGTGTCCTGAACCAGGTCCAGTGCATCTTCACGGCTGCTGGTGGCCAGTTCGGCCATGCGGAACGCCTTACGTTCCACAGTGGCCAGAAAGCAGTCCAATTCATCTGAGCAATCCAGAATAGCTATCCTTAAACATTAATTATGTCGATTAACACGACGGTTGGTGCGGTCGCCGCATAAGCCGCTGTTAATGAAGTGTATGCCAGCATACCCAGCAAGCCAATGGTCAGTTTATTCATAATAATCTCCAGATACATAAAAGTGTGCTCTCACTTACAAAAAACGCAGTTATACGCAAACGGTTGACATGGATTTTGATAAGATGGCCCTATGAGCAAGCGCGTTATACTGTCAGTTGCCGTCCCGGCCCCCCTGTACCAGAGCTTTGACTACTTACCACCCGGCGGAGTCAACCCTGCCCTACTGCTTCCCGGTAGTCGGCTGGAGGTCCCGTTTGGTCGCCGACACTGTGTCGGCATCCTGTTGTCGGTGAAAACTGACAGTGAGTTCAGCGGCAGTCTCAAGGCTGCAATACGGCTGCTCGATGCCCAGCCAGTACTGGACCTTCTCATGTGCCGGCTACTCGACTGGACAGCTGCTTATTACCATCACCCGATTGGCGAGGTATATGCTGCTGCTCTGCCCGTAAAACTACGCCGTGCAAAATCTGTCGGTGAGAAAAAACAGAGTGTCTGGCAGCTAACAGATGCAGGCCTGCAAGCCGATCCTGATGCACTTAAACGAAGTCCACGCCAACGGGCTATTCTGCTGACGTTGCAGCAGCATCAGAAAAAATCTGATAGCGGTATGAACAGGGAGCAACTCGATCAACTGGGAGGTGACTGGCGCAGTGCCATTAAAAAACTGATCCAGCTCGACTGGGTTTGCAAGTCTACCCGGTTGTCTACGAACACCGCTGCCACCAGTACAGACGGGGCAACTAATACAGAACCCGTAACTGCTGCAACAGACAAACAACTAACGCTAAACAGTCATCAGCAAATGGCCGTGCAATCCATGCAACAGGGACTGGGGCAATTCCAGGTCAGCCTGCTGTACGGGGTAACCGGTAGCGGCAAGACCGAGGTTTACCTGCAAACCATCGCCCGTGTACTGGAACAGGGACAACAGGCACTGGTGCTGGTGCCGGAAATTGGCCTGACACCGCAACTGGTAGCGCGCTTCAGACAACGCTTTGGCCCGATCGTCGATGTGCTGCATTCCGGCCTGAACGACACAGAACGGTTTTCCGGCTGGCAACGTGCCAGCTCGGGACAGGCGCGCATCATTATCGGTACCCGCTCGGCTGTTTTCACTCCTCTGCCAGAACCGGGAATCATTATCGTAGACGAGGAACACGATGGTTCGTTGAAACAAATGGAAGGCCTGCGCTACTCTGCCCGTGATCTGGCCATTATGCGTGCCCGGCTGAGCAATATCCCGGTACTGCTGGGCTCCGCCACACCGTCCCTGGAAAGTTACCATAATGCCAGCCGCGGTCGCTATCGCTTGCTGCACCTTCCCGCACGAGCAGGTGGTGCGCTGCACCCGACCATGCACTTGCTGGATGTGCGCGCCCAGTCTATGGACGAAGGCATCAGCTGGCCGTTACTGCAAAGCATACAAAAACATCTCGACAAGGGCGGCCAGGTATTGCTGTTCCTGAATCGACGTGGTTATGCCCCGACACTGTTATGCCATGACTGTGGCTGGGTGGCACATTGCCAGCGCTGTGACTCGCATATGACTATCCACCACAAGGCACAACGTATCCGTTGCCACCACTGCGGTGCTGAAAACCGCTTGCCCGCTAACTGCCCTGAATGTAACAGTGACGCAATGCGTCCGGTTGGACAGGGTACTGAACGAACCGAAACCGCACTACAAAAACACTTCCCGAACCATCGCATTCTACGCATCGACCGTGATACCACACAAAGACGCGGTCAGATGGATGCATTGCTGAAACAGGCGGAGAGTGGTGAGGCCGACATCCTGATCGGCACACAGTTACTCGCCAAGGGCCATCACTTCCCAAACGTGACGCTGGTCGGTATTCTGAATAGTGATCAGGGCCTGTTCAGTGTTGATTTTCGTGCATCGGAACGCATGGCCCAGCAGGTATTGCAGGTTGCCGGGCGTGCCGGGCGTGCTGACAAGCCGGGTGAGGTCATCATCCAGACCCATAGCCCTGAACATCCATTACTGCACACTCTGGTACAACAGGATTATGACCAGATTGCCCGCACCCTGCTGCAGGAGCGCGAAGAGGTTAAGTTACCTCCCTACTCTCACATCGCGCTGTTACGTGCCGAGGCAACCCAGGCAGAACATCCTCAAACCTTTCTTCAACAGGCCGCAAAAGAAATTGCTGGCTACACCAACAAGGTCGAAACTTTTGGTCCGGTTCCTGCACCGATGGAACGACGCGCCGGACGTTATCGTTACCAGTTGCTGATACAGGCCGATGAGCGCAACAGTCTGCATAACCTGCTCAATGCCGTTATTCCGAAGCTGAGTACACTCACACCGGCCAAACGGGTAAGGTGGTCGCTGGATATTGATCCGGTAGACAGTTACTGATAAAAATCATTTTTCAACCCTTAAGATTATTACCCGACTGCCGATATCATTAGATAGCGTTCTTTATTTATCAGAAGAACGTAAGCATTATTGATCTGCCGCAATGACAATGTGCACATTCTTTGATGGC
>DRJJ01000332.1 GCA_011052255.1 Gammaproteobacteria bacterium
GCTCGGTAGTACTGCAGCAGGTGTCACATGGTATAGCAATACGCATGGCGGTGATGTCCATGGCCATGCACAGCAAGGCATCAGGGGATCAGGCATGAAGCTGGCCATCCTCAACGGTCATGTAACCGACCCGGCCAACCAGATCGACCAGACCGGCCATATTTATATTGATTCCGGACGCATCCTCGACAGCAACGTAGTAGCAGAGGGTTTTCGCGCCGATCATGAAATCGACGCCAGCGGCTTACTGGTTTGCCCGGGGCTGATCGACCTCAGCGCACGCCTGCGTGAGCCAGGGCAGGAACACAAGGCCACCATCGCCAGTGAAACCCGCGCCGCAGCCAGCCAGGGCATCACCACCTTGTGTTGCCCACCTGACACGCAACCTATTATCGATACCCCGGCGGTCGCGCGGCTGATCCGCCAACGTGCCGAACAGGCCGGCTTCGCCCGCGTCATCCCGCTGGCAGCGCTGACCCAGTCACTGGAAAACAAACAACTCAGCGAAATGGCCGCACTCAAGGCTGCCGGTTGCCCGGCCGTCTGCAACACCACACCGATCACCAATACCGCCATATTACGCAATGCGATGCTATACGCCGCCACACAGGGCATGACGGTAATTCTGCCACCGGTCGATCACTGGCTCAGCCACGAAGGCTCTGCCCATGAAGGCGCGGTTGCCACTCGTCTGGGCCTGCCGGGCATCCCGGAGGCCGCCGAAACCGCTGCCGTTGCACGTGACCTGGCACTAGCCGAGCAAACCGGCGTACGCATACACTTTGCTCGCCTGTCGACTGCACAAGCGGTACGCATGGTCGCACGCGCCCGTTTTGACGGCATCCGGGTCAGTGCCGATGTCGCGATCACCAGCCTGTTTTTTACAGAAATGGATGTCGATGGCTACGACTCCACTTACCACACGTCACCACCACTACGCACCCAGAGTGACCGCGACGGCCTGCGTGAAGGGGTCGCCCAGGGTGCGATCAGCGCCATCTGCTCGGACCACCAGCCGCACGAGGCCGATGCCAAACTGGCACCATTCAGCGCCACCGAAACCGGTATGTCCAGCCTGGAACTGCTGTTGCCACTGACCCTGAGACTGGTCGAAGAAGGCGTGTTGTCACTCAGTGACGCGATAGCCCGACTCAGTAGCGGACCTGCCGAAGTGCTCGGTCTGGATAGCGGCACGCTCAGCCCCGGCCAGCCAGCAGACCTGTGCCTGATTGACCCACAGGCCGTGTGGACCTTCAGCCACGACCAGATGCTCAGCCGTGGCCAGAATGCACCCTGTCATGACTGGGAGTTTAAAGGACGCACCTGCCTGACCCTGCTGGCCGGCAAACCGGTTTACAACACGCTGGATACACGGCTAACAGGCCAGACCTGATGAGCAAACACCCCGCCCAGCGCGGCACCATCAAACTGGAAGATGCGCGTGTACTGTCGCACCAGAGCTGGCCCGGTAATCAATACATCCTGCGCATCGAGGCCCCCAGGTGTGCCGCCCATGCCCGTCCGGGCAGTTTTGTACACCTGCAATGTGATGAACAACTGCCGATGCGCAGACCTTTATCCATCATGCGCGTGAACCCGCAACAGGGCTGGGTTGATCTACTTTACAAGGTAGAAGGCTACGGTACCGGCCTGCTCGCTCGACGTCAGCCCGGTGAAACACTGAGCGTGCTCGGCCCGATAGGGCAGCCATTTCAACCCGACAGCAACCATCGCCGACCGTTGTTGATTGGCGGCGGCGTGGGTATCCCGCCCATGGTGTTCCTGGCAGAGCAGTTACAGCAAGACAAAACCAGCTATCAGCCGCTGGTGATCATGGGTTCAGAAATCCCGTTCCCGTTTGAACGCTGCGAGTCTGTCATACCCGTCGATGGCCTGTCGGCAGACTGCACTGCCGCCATGCCCTTACTGGAAGAGCTGGGCATCGCCAGTCGCCTGGCCAGCCAGCAGGGTTACCCCGGCACCTTCAGCGGTTATGTGACAGAACTGGCATCATCATGGCTGGACACACTCGATGCAACAGAACGCCAGCAGGTCAACGTGTTCGCCTGTGGTCCACATCCAATGCTGGCCACCGTCGCACAAATGGCCGAACAGTACCAGCTACCCTGTCAGGTCTCACTGGAAGAATACATGGCCTGTGCGGTCGGTGGCTGTGCCGGATGCGTAGTTGAAGTAAAACAACCGGGCGGTAACGCGATGAAACGCGTGTGCGTGGACGGCCCGGTGTTTGATGCACGTGAGGTGTTCTTCTAAAATTCTACTCATGTGGCACGATCCTGCGTTAAAACCGGGCTCAAAATGCTCGTTTACTCCAGTAAACTGTGCTTTTTCACCCGATTTTGCGTTGTCTCGCACTCACTTGAGCGAATTTACAACCCTCCAGGAGCCTGTTGGGCTTACAGCTCACCTTCTTCCAGTAAGGTTACACCATCCATCGTCGCCCCAAACTGCTCGGGGCTGGTTTCGCCCAGCTTGATCAACAGACGCACTTCGTTGGCTGAATCGGCATAATGTATTGCGTCTTCATAGGTAATCTCTTTCGCCAGATAAAGTTCGTACAGCGCCTGGTCGAAGGTTTTCATGCCCTGCTGACCTGATTTCTTCATCAAATCCTTGAGCTTGTGCACTTCACCCTTGCGGATCATTTCAGAGGCCAGCGGTGTATTAATCATAACCTCAATGGCCGCCCGACGACTCTTGCCGTCCGGTGTTGGCAACAGTTGCTGCGCAACAATCGCCTTCAGGTTTAACGACAAATCCATCAACAACTGGTCGCGCCGGTCTTCCGGGAAAAAGTTAATGATTCTGTCCAGCGCCTGGTTAGCGTTATTGGCATGCAATGTACACAGGCACAGGTGACCGGTTTCGGCAAAAGCAATCGCATAATCCATGGTCTCGCGGGTACGCACCTCACCAATCAATATAACATCCGGCGCCTGGCGCAAGGTATTTTTAAGTGCCACCTCAAACGAGTCGGTATCAATACCCACTTCGCGCTGGGTAACAATACAGCCCTCATGATTATGGATAAACTCAATCGGGTCCTCGATGGTAATAATGTGACCGGTGCTATTGTGATTACGATAACCCAGCATGGATGCCAGCGATGTGGACTTGCCGGTACCGGTTGCGCCCACAAAAATCACCATGCCACGCTTGACCATGGCCAGACTCTTGATGA
>DRJJ01000333.1 GCA_011052255.1 Gammaproteobacteria bacterium
CACCGCCTCTACCGGCTCTGTGCCAGACAGAATCTGCCCGGTCATCATGCCCGGCAAGCTCACAATTCCTGCAGCGGCCATTGCATTAATAACAGGGATCATTCCAGTGCGTGCACTTTCACGACGCAGATCTGCAATCGCTTCAGTCCAGTTATCACCCAGACACAAACGCGCCTCGATAATCGCTTGCTGCTGCATCGCACCGGAGGTCATTCGATCAAGTGACAGGGAAATACCGTTCATGGTATTGCCCAGCATCATGCCCAGCAATGGAATGGCGTACTGCGGCAGATACCAGGGATCAGGCTGCACCATGGTCACCAGTGCCAGCACTGTAATCGAAAATGATGAAATAAACATCGACGAGGTGCCAATCGCAAAACCCCATACCCCGCGATAACGATGTTTCTGCCTGGCCATTACCTCACGCCCGGCAGCGAGCAGCATAAACAGGGCCACCAGTGATAACCATCCCAGATGAATGGTGCCGAACAGGACCTTGAGTACCAGCCCGATCAGGGTCAACTGCACGGCGGTGCGCACGGCGGCTATCACCAGTGTCTGCTGTAGACCCAGTCGTAAACGCCAGGAGAGGCCCGCCAGGATTAACACCAGTAGCGATGCCAGGGCCAGGTCCAGGCTACTCAGGTAAATCAGGTTCATGGCACTGAATCCTGCAAGCGTCCATCCTGCATGGTCAGCCGGGCCGCACCCAGACGCTCCCGTTGCAGCGGGTCGTGACTAACCCAGATGTAACCGGCATCCTGGTCGTTGCAATATGATTGTACCAACGTCTCTATTGCAGTCGTTTTGTCTGGATCCAGATTGGCCGTAGGCTCATCCAGCAACAGCACTCTCGGTTTACGACTTAACATCCTCAGCAAGGCCAGGCGTTGGCGCTCACCCGTCGATAAGCGCTTTATCTCCCAGTCCACCACCGTAACATCGAACCCCAGACTTGCTAACGATTCCCGGTCCAGCTCTTCAAAGTGATCACCCACATGCTTACCCCACCAGGCACTCTCTGCTGGTAGATAGGCAACCTGCCGACGCCATAGCGGTGCACTAATCTGGTCTCGCGCAACACCTTCGAGGCGCACCTCACCCTGATTGACATCCAGATCTGCGATACTGCGTAACAATAGTGTCTTGCCGCTACCAGACGGGCCACTCAGTACCAGAGGCCTTTGTTGAATCAAATCAAATGCAATCGGACCGATCTGCTCTGTGTGCAGCTCTCTGATATTTAATAAAGGTTCATCCATACAGGCAAGATACTCGACAGCAGGTATCGAGTACAATTTTTATAGCCAATAAGTCATTTTTCAAAGCCGTATGTATTGCGGCTGTCGATAGCAGCAGATCACTAACGTGCCATTGCAGTACCGTTACTCCAGATAATGCTTTCTTACATCCGACTGACTGGCGAGTATGATTATTACGAGATGCATTGCACTTGCTGCAAAAAACATTGCCGGCCCAAGCAACTGAATCATAAAAAACTCTGGCCAGGGATTTGTGATATGAATAATAAACGCCGACATAGCATCCCAGATTGCCAGCGCATTCCAGACAATAATGACGACCCACACCCATAGACCTGTTTTCTTGATAACCAGATATGCTATCCATAGCGCCAGGACCCCTATTACGGCATCGCCAACCAGCGGCATTAACCACGCCGGGGGTGGGTCGCCCGGCGCCGATCCTCCAACGCGATGAATATAGGCCAGCGTCATGGCTCGCCCGGACAACAGTATAGTCAGAACAAACATTAACTTCTGCTGCATATTTTACTCCTTACAATAAGACATTATTCCCTATCTATCTGTAATATTTGTTGATATTTACTATCTACTTGCATAATGCAAGTAGATTAATTATAGCGCCTTACTTGTGTTATGCAAGTACTTATTTTGCTAAACTTTATTTATGACTAAAAGAAAAGAATTAAACAGTGGCAAATGTCCTGTTACCTATGCATTGGACATATTCGGTGACAAGTGGAGTCTCATCATACTTCGAGACATCATATTCAAGGGCAAGAAGTACTATGGAGAGTTCTTAAGCTCGCCCGAGAAAATATCAACCAATATTTTAGCAAGTCGCCTGCTTAAACTGGAGGCAGAAGGGCTGTTATCAAAAATACAGGACACACATAATTTATCAAAATATATTTACCAGCTCACACACAAAGGGGAGGACCTGATCCCGGTGTTGCTCGATATGATCGAATGGAGCGTAAAATACGATAACCAGCCAGATATAAACAGTAACATTATTAACGGCGCCCCGGACAACCTGCTTACCAGGTTACATACAGACAGGGAAGGATTAATTCACGAGATCCTGAGCAACATGTCTGAACATCCTTCGCAGGATCTCAAACATTAAACCATGACTGGACCAGAACCGCATACAGATAATAACGGTTACAAAACAATCTCCCTCTGACATGCTTGCGTTACAAACATCTGCTTTAATAACACTCAAGCAAAAAGTTTAACACCTGAACGGGAGAACGATTATGAAAGCAGATACAGTAATAACAACTATCAGTGTTACCTTGATAGGCCTGGCGTTGATTATGACCATTGCCGTATTCAGTTTTCACGGTGGCAGCGGATTTTTTAATATGGGAGCGCATCATAGCTCAGTAACTTCGGCAGCCGTTACCAGCTCTCAAATGATTACCACACAGTAAGATTTTGATTTAAACAGGAGAATTATCATGAAAAGCAAAAATGTAATTATGACTATAGGTAGTGTTGTTTTGGGCACAGGTTTGATCATGGGTACATCGGTTACCACCGCCGCTAACCACCATGGCATGCAAGGGGCTGGCAAAACAGCATCATGGTGCTACTAATCATCACAACACCATCACAGGCAAGTGATATCATCCACTCTGAACTGAGCCCGGCCTTGCCGGGCTCTTTTTTATTAAACACACGGACAATTGAGACGAAGGGTTGGGACAAGCATAGAATCCCTTCGGGCTTCATTATGCATACCTCACCCATCTCCGAAGGGTCGAGGCAAAAAAACGGGCGCCAAAGGCGCCCGTCTTTACCAGTTGGTTTAACTGGTTACTACTTGCCGGAACCACGAGAGCCAGTGAACTCGGGATAGGCTTCCATCCCGCATTCGCCGATATCCACACCCTCGAATTCCTCTTCTTCGCTAACCCGTACACCCATGATCATCTTGATGACCAGCCAGGTAATAAAGCTGGCTACGAACACCCAGCCCAGGATGGTAAACAACCCTACCAGCTGTCCACCAAAGGTTGTATCCGGATTGGTAAGCGGTACGGCCAGCAGCCCCCACATACCCACGGTACCATGTACCGAGATCGCGCCCACCGGATCATCTATCTTCAGCTTGTCCAGCCCTATGATGGAAAACACAACCAGTACGCCACCGGCGCCACCAATCAGCGTGGCGGCCAGTGCTGATGGGGTATCTGGCCCAGCGGTGATTGCAACCAGACCAGCCAGTGCACCGTTAAGTGCCATGGTTAAATCAGCCTTACCGAACAGCAGACGGGGTTTGATCGCTGCACTGATCGTCGCACGTCTGCTGTTCGGTAAGG
>DRJJ01000334.1 GCA_011052255.1 Gammaproteobacteria bacterium
GATTTTCTACCGCGTAAAGTGGTTGATATGCTACTGCCAGCATGGCGATAGCAGATATTCTCAGTGCTTTGTTCATTAACAGAATTCCTGCGTAGAAATAACAAACAACACATCATTAAAAATACATGATGCGTATATAAGGTATGTTCAGGAATTCAGGCGGTGGGGGGTGGGGTAGGGGGTTGATATGTTTGTGTGATGTTAGCAATGAACGTCACAGCAGAATATCGATTGCTTTCTTGTACATGTTTGGTCGTGATGACTGCTAATAAACCTATCAGGTGGGCGCTGCCATGGCAGCAATGGTCGCATTCTGTTTGCGACTGCTGATTATCCTGGTCAGGACTCACCAGTGAGCTACCATTAGAAGATGTAGGTGAATTCTGCTCATCATAGTCCGCCGCCCAGGCGATATTGCCTGTTACCAGACCGAAAATAATCAATGTCATAATAAAGCGACGCATTTAATAACATTAGCATAGTCAAACAAGGGTTAAAAGGCCTGTTTCTATGTTAGTCAGGTGTTTATGAGAACCAGTCATGTTTACACGAGGTTTTAACGATAATGAATCATGCGGGTTTCTGTGCCTGACGGACTTGAAATTTCGCCATAACGCCTGCAAATAATAAAGAGAACAGTTTGATCAGTTAGAAGGGTGGATCGTATATGCAATTCAGAGACTATTATGAGGTCATGGGTGTATCAAAAGATGCAACCCAGGATGAAATTAAGCGCGCCTATCGAAAACTGGCACGCAAATATCACCCTGACGTAAGTAAGGAATCTGACGCAGAGGCCCGCTTCAAGGAAGTAGGTGAGGCCTATGAAGTGCTGAAGGACCCTGAAAAAAGGACGGCCTACGATCAACTGGGTAAAGGCTGGCAGCAGGGACAGGACTTCCGTCCACCACCGGACTGGGATGCCGGGTTCGAATTCAGCGGTGGTGGCTTTACCGGTGGTGACGCAAGCGGTTTTAGTGACTTTTTTGAATCGCTGTTTGGCCAGCAGGCGCGTGGTGGCGGCGCAGGCGTCGGGGCCTATTCTCCGAGGGCAGGTGGCTACCGTATGCGTGGCGATGATCACCACGCCAAGGTACTAATTGATCTGGAAGACTCCTTTGATAGCGCAACACGCACGATTACCCTGCAGACACCGAAAGTCAGTGCAGATGGTCATGTGCGCACACAGGCACACACGCTCAAGGTCAAGATACCCAAAGGTGTCAAACCAGGTCAGCGTATCCGTCTGGCCGGGCAGGGTAGTCCCGGTATGGGTGATGCCCCGGCAGGCGACCTGTATCTTGAGATTGAATTCAGGCCGCATGCACTCTACCGTGTAGATGGAGCTGACTTAACCCTGGATCTTCCTGTAGCCCCGTGGGAAGCAGCGCTGGGCGCAACGGTTAAAGTGCCAACCCCGGAAGGCATGGTTGATCTGAAAATACCATCAGGGTCTGTTCAAGGTGGTAAATTACGGCTGAAAGGTCGTGGACTGCCGGCTAAACCCAAAGGTGATTTATACGTGGTTCTGGCCATCACATTGCCCCCGGCAAAAGACAATAAAGCCAAAGCATTTTATAAAAAAATGCAGCAAGAGCTGGCATTTAACCCACGTGAAAGACTGGGGGTATAGTTCATGAATGAAAGCAGAAAATCAATATCGATACTGAGCTGTGAGCCAATTGATCTTGAGCAACCTAAAACACTGGTGCAACTATGCCGTGAATACACTGTGCATGCAGAATGGATCGTGTCTCTGGTTGATGAAGGTATTCTGAGTCCTCAGGGGGAAAAGCAGGAGCAGTGGCTGTTCCCTGGCAACAGCTGTTACCGTATCAGCGTTGTAGTGCGCCTGCAGCGAGATCTGGGGGTTAATCTGGCTGGTGCGGCGCTCGCACTGGATTTACTTGAAGAGCTACAGATTTTACGACAGCGGTTGCATAAGTAACTATATGTTTTTATTGGTAAATGTACGAATGAAAAGACGGTAATTGTGTGTTTTAGACAAAAACCCTGTTCCATTGTATAGTTAATTCGCAAAATTTTACAAGGAACGTAAATATGATTGGCACAAAATATACTGTCAAAGAGAATGACACGCTCTGGGACTTATCAGGTAAATTTTTTGGTGATTCTGGAAAATGGCCGTTAATCTATAGCCATAATAACTCCCCCGCAATTATAAAACTCACTGGTAGCGCCATTCCTGAGCAGGATGTTATCCATGTAGGGCAGGTACTGTATATCCCGGATGCAGTTTCAAAAAAGGGGCCTGAACGTATACGTTATGTTTATGCCCAAAGCAAAGCATTACAGTATGAGGAGTTAAAGGATTCAGTATTTTTGAAAGGCATTTCTGCCCCTGCAACAAAAATGCGGATCGATCAGATTACAGAAGCTAATTTCGATAGAAAACAGCATAAACAGCTTACGCTTAGATATCACCTCGCACGTAAAATAAGCAATGAAGCAATGAAGCAATACAGGAATTGTATAAAAGAGTTGATAGAATACCGGGGTTAGTGGGTGCAGGTGTAATCTACATGGATAGAAATTTTACACTAATAAAAATAAGGCCCACGATCAGGCAAGACAGACTTAATGTGCTTGTTCGGGAGGTCAATCAGTATGACACTCTAGCTTCTCTGGAAAAATCTGCTGCTAATCGAAGAGTCATACGAGAGCTCCTGTATGCGGGTTTAACCTGTGCAGGTGCCGCTTTAGGTTATGTTGCGCTTACTGCAGAAGGCCTGGCTGCGCCCGTAACTGCCGGTGGTACGGCTTTATTAATACCTGTCACAACTGCTGGTACGTTGGCTTCTTCTGCTTCCTGCGGTGTTTATACGGGGCGTGTGATAAATGAGTTTACCGGAAACACGGCTTATAATGAATATCTTGATGATAGCCTGGTATTTGGTTCTGTTATGAATGCATTAGACGTAATTTCTTTATTGAGAGCTATGGACACACCAAAAATATTTTCTCAAGCTCGAATCCGTAAAGCCATGTATGGTGAACTTGCTGGTGCAATAGGTTCTGCTTTTAGTGCTAGTAGTAGTGCTGCAGATGGCGTAATAGGAAATCTTGCGGTAGCCATTTTGGCTGATGAGCGAAAGGATTAATATTTGTAATGTGTATGTTATGTAGGGGAATAAATATTCTTGTATTTGGAGTATTACTGTTATTGACTGGTTGCTCTACAGATACCGATATCGCTAAGACAATTCAAGACCAGCTAAAGAATGGAGAAATGGCTCCTGTATTAATTGTTATTCCCCCAGGAACAAATAATTTGGGCGATATATCTGGTGCTGGGTTAAACAGCGAAAGACCCACCTATAAAGTGTCTATTTCTAGTTCATTTGCTATCGGTAAGTATGAGGTTACTTTTAGAGAATATGACCATTTTTGTGATTTAACTGGTCGAGTTAAGCCGAACGACGAGGGGTGGGGAAGAGGACTGCGCCCTGTTATTGATGTTACCTGGGATGATGCGCAAGCCTATGTACAGTGGCTTTCAAAAAACACCGGTCAAGAATATTACCTCCCATCTGAATCTCAGTGGGAGTATGCAACAAGGGCAGGCACAAAAACCAATTACTGGTGGGGAGATCAACCTGGCGACAAGTTAGCACAATGTGTAAATTGTGCAGCAATTAACAGATGTGACACTTGTACCGATATTCCATTGATTGATGATGGAACAGTTGAGGTCGGTTCATTCCAACCTAATCCTTTTGGACTATATGATGTCCACGGGAATGTGATGGAATGGACTGCAGATTGTAATAATAAATATAATTCAAAAACACCGGGGGATGGAGCACCGCGTTTATCTGGTGATTGTGACAGGCATATTATGAAAGATGGATCCTGGTGGAATAATGTTCGTTTTATTCGCGCTTCAGTCAGGGGAAGCGCAGTTGATGGTAGTGACTACAAGAGCCAACATGTCGGTTTTAGAGTAGCACGCCGTATAAAGTAGTCGCCTCATAAGAGTAGGTAGAATATAATATGGCTGATTATATATGCGTATAATGTATATTATGTTAAATAGTATAAATATGAGAACGTGTATCCATGGATATCGATATACTGACCATTATCTGGCTATAAGGTATTATTAATTAGTCACTTACAGGATTTACCTAAGGCTATTTATAGATGTACTGTTACCCGGTAATTACCTTTGCCAATAAATAACATGTAAGTTATCTCTTTCACCCTCTCCTGTATTTATTCACCAGTACGCCAATGATTATTGGAATGGCGGTTATACCTCCCAGCAGCAGAACGGTAACAACCATGTTCGGCAAATCACTGGTGACCAGCTCATTGCCAAAATGCGCCAGCAGGAAACTGGCCGGGATAATACCGAGCAAGGTGGCGACAGTAAATTTTATATAACCCAGGGATGTCAGACCTGCCGCATAGCTGACAATATCAAAAGAAATAAAAGGAATTAGCCTGGAAACGCCGACTACCAGCATCAGTTGATTTTCGGATTGCAGCCATTTGATTTTGATACTGTCTCCAAAACGCTTCTGCATGGCCTCGTATCCCAGCATACGCGCTAGACTGAAAGCAATAACGGCACCCAGTAAGGAGCCGATCAGTATGTAGACCGTACCCCAGATATGACCAAAAGCTGCACCTGATACCAGTGCTATTGGCGCGCTGGGCAAAGGGCTCATCACTATAGCGATGCACATCAGGATAATAATCAGAAACGGACCCCATTGTCCGTAATCATTTACAATGTGTTGAAGTGTCTGCTGGTTAAACAGCACAGCAAAGGCGCCTGTCTGTTGCAGGTAGAGATAAAGGCCTGCAAGCGACAAGACGAGCAGGAATCCTGTAAGGGTTTTGATCAATTCAATGAACCTGTTGATTGCATAGCTGTAAAGTAAACTGGATTATTTACTAATAATTTAAAACCGTATCGCAAACCCCGCACCAATAAAATCACTGGCGTTACGGTCTATTGAAATCCCGAAATTAATATCAAGTTGTATATCGTCGGTTAATAGACAGGCCACACCTGACGGTATTTTGCACCCACTAATACGTCACTGGTTGTGGTGTTCGTTTCATTCCCGGTACTTTCACGGCTCCAGCCATTCAGAAGTATATTCAGCTCGGTTGAGGGAGTAAGGCCAACGCGTAAATTTAATAAGGGGGCAGTAAGAATGTCTGGTTCGTTAGCTTTATTACCATAATCAGACTGAAACC
>DRJJ01000335.1 GCA_011052255.1 Gammaproteobacteria bacterium
CCATCGGTGGTTTTGAGGGTGTCGGCTACGCTCAACGCATCGGCCAGGTTCATGAACCCGGTCAGCGGATTGAAATAACCAGCGCCCAGCATGACGGCATTGCCGGCTGCGGCCGAGTTGATGACCAGCGAGGGCAGGCTTTCTGCTTCGTGCAAAAGTGCTGCATGTTCGCTAGAGTCATATACGAACAGTGGGTTCAGTGTATCGGAACCGTGTGGTTTGATCATGGCTCATCTCCTAACTAAGGTATGGATTTACAGAAATTCAGGTTGCCATTACATTGGTGATGGCTCACGGTTGCAGGGACAGTTTTCTGGCATAAGCCTGCAGGCCGGAAGCGAAATGTAGCGCGGTTGCCTGAAACAGGCCAATTCCGAATCAGGATATGCCCATAAACTATGGTTATCCCGATAACAGGATCAGCAAGTAATATTATTACAACTATTTGATAAATAATGACATTGATCAAAATATCACCTGTGTGGCGCTGGTTCGGTCTGTTGTGGCTGGCATTACAAATTAGTGCCTGTAGTACGCTGTCTTACTATCATCAGTCGCTTCAGGGGCAAATGGAGTTACTGGCGGCACGTCAGCCGATCGACGAGGCGCTGGCCGACCCGGGTATTCCTGAGCAGGTACGCACCCAGCTCCAGTTGCTAAAAAAGGCACGTCAGTATGCTGTGACGGAATTGAGTCTGCCGGATAACGGCAGCTATAAAAGCTATGCGGATTTGCATCGCCCCTATGTCGTCTGGACAGTGGTTGCCACGCAGGCCTTGTCGCTGGAGCCGCATACCTGGTGTTACCCGATCTTTGGTTGTCTGGCCTATCGCGCCTACTTCAGTCAGGCCGATGCAGAACGTGAGGCACAGCAACTACAGCAAGCCGGCTATGATGTGTATGTGGCGGGGATAGTGGCCTACTCAACACTGGGCTGGTTTGATGACCCGTTTCTGAACACCATGCTGGGCTGGGATGAGGCGCGTTTAGTGGGCACCCTGTTTCACGAGCTGGCCCACCAGCAGATGTACGTGCCGGATGATACGGAATTCAATGAATCCTTTGCGATGACGGTGCAACGTGAAGGCGTGCGTCGCTGGATGCGCCAGTTTAGGGATGAGAAGGCGCTGCAGGCATGGCGTGATGCGGCGCGTCGTGATGAAGACTTTATCGGCATGGTATTGAAAATACAGCATACCTTGCAGACACTTTATGAAACCAGCCAGAGCGATGAAATAAAGCGACTAAAAAAACGAGAGCTGCTACGTCAGCTGCGGCGGGACTACCGATTATTTCGTCAGCGCTGGTCGGGCTATGAAGGTTATGATCACTGGATGTTCCAGGACCTGAATAACGCGATGATCGCATCGGTGTCTACCTATCATAAGCTGATTCCCGCCTTCGAGGCATTGCTGCAAAAGAGCAACTATGACATGGATGCGTTTTATGCGGCGGTGAAATCCTTGTCATTATTAGATAAAGAGCAGCGTCATGCGCGGCTGGCAGCTGTGCTTGAGAGGCAGTAAACAATTTCTTCCGTTACGGATATCACAGCTGGTTTCCACACAGATTGATACGGACTTTTTTGATCTGTGTCATCGGCGCAAGCAAATAAAGTCGATAGACTGACCGTGTTTGTATTTTGACAGGGAATTTCTATGTCTATCGAACTGTACCGTGATGATCATCATGTGTGCATAGCCTTTGAAAATCTGGTGTATGGTAGCGACATTCAGGCCAACCAGTTTCTGGTTGTCCATGATGGCCATGCAGCGCTGATAGATCCCGGCGGTGATCTGACTTACTCAGCACTCAGTCTTGAGCTTGGCAAACTGATTCGTATCAAGGATCTGGATTTGATACTGGCGTCGCATCAGGACCCGGATGTAATCGCATCACTGGAAAAATGGCTGATGTATACCGACTGCCAGATCGCCATATCAGAATTATGGAGCCGCTTTCTACCCCATCTGATACCTGGATATAATGAGAGACTGGTGCGCAACCGGATTATAGCGATACCGGACCGAGGTATGGATATCGCATTGGGCGATAGCGTGATCAGAGCCTTGCCCGCACATTTTTTACATTCCGAGGGTAATTTCAGTTTTTACGATCCGGTCAGCAAAATCCTTTTTTCCGGTGACATCGGTGCATCTATGGTGCCGGGAGGGTGTAGGGAGCCGGTCCAGGATTTTAGTGCACATGTCCGTAACATGCAGGGTTTTCATGAGCGCTATATGAACGCCAACCGGGTGTGTCGTTTATGGGTTGGCATGGTACGAGAGCTGGATCTGGAAATGATTATTCCGCAACATGGTTGTCCGTTTGCAGGTGAGGAAGTAATAGGCCAGTTTCTGGACTGGTTTGAAAATCTGCAGTGCGGGGTCGATCTGATGACGCAGAAAAACTACAGTCTGGGATAAATGGTAAACAAGCTGTCGGGCATGTAACTTGTGACCTGGCGATACGATTCATTTGTATGCCGTATTCTTATGTCCTTTATGTACAACAGAACCAGTCTGGCAGTCTATACTTACCCTGACTTATATTGTTAGGGAAGAAAGAATGTCGCTGCGCTCAATAAACCCATATGACGGTACCTTACTGGCAACGATAGAAGGCTGGGACGCCGTAAAACTCAATCATGCATTACAGGATACGGCCGATGCCCGCCAGGCATGGGCCGACACGGCAATAGAAAAGCGCTGTGGCCTGATGCAGGAAGTGGCCAGGGTTATCCATGCCCGACGTGATGAGCTGGCGCGACTGGTCTCACTGGAAATGGGCAAGCTGATTGGTGAAGCCACGGCCGAAGTAGAAAAATGTGCATTGGTGTGTGAGTATTACGCTGAAAATGGTATTGCCTTTCTGGCAGACGAATCACTGGCGTCTGATGCCGGTCATAGCTATGTAGCCTATCAACCCATTGGTACGGTGCTGGCGGTGATGCCGTGGAATTTCCCGCTCTGGCAGGTGTTTCGCTTTGCAGCACCAGCACTGGTGGCCGGTAATACTGCCTTGTTGAAGCATGCATCCAATGTACCGCAATGTGCACTGGCTATTGAAGAAATCTTTCATCAGGCCGGTGTTCCCGACAATGTATTTAGCAGTCTGATGATCAGCGCATCGATGGTGGATCTGGTGATAGCGGATGAGCGGGTGCATGCCGTCACGCTGACCGGCAGCGAGCCAGCCGGTAGTGCGGTGGCTGCGCAGGCGGGTAAGTACCTGAAAAAATCAGTATTGGAGCTGGGTGGTTCGGACGCATTTATTATTCTTGAAGACGCTGATCTGGATGCAGCGGTGCAGGCAGCGGTGATATCGCGCTATCTGAATTGTGGCCAAAGCTGTATCGCCGCCAAACGTTTTATACCGGTTGCTGCGATTGCAGATGAATTTGCAGAGCGTTTCAAACAGGCGGTTGAGGCACTGGTGCCAGGTAATCCACTGGATGTTTCGGTCTCGCTGGCACCGATGGCACGCTACGATTTACGTGATGAGTTGCATAAACAGGTGCTGGCGTCCATACACAATGGTGCGACAGCGCTAACTGGCTGTATGCCGGAAGGGGGCGAAGGCAGCTTTTACCAGGCCTCGATACTGGACTACGTCAAACCCGACATGCGCGCCTATGACGAGGAGCTGTTCGGGCCGGTTGCGATTATTATCCGTGCCAGTGATGAACAGGATGCGTTACGCATTGCGAATGGTAGTCGTTTTGGGCTGGGTGGCAGTGTCTGGACAGAAGACCTGGATCGGGGTGAAAAGGTGGCACGTGCGATGCAATGTGGTTGCGTATTTGTAAACGGTCTGGTGAAAAGTGATCCACGATTACCCTTCGGTGGTATCAAGGCATCCGGTTATGGTCGAGAACTATCTCATCATGGAATACGTGAATTTGTGAATGCGAAGACAGTCTGGATTCGGTAGTGGCTGTAATGATTGCCCTGCTTTTGTACATGATTCAAAGTTTACGTAATAGTAATGTTCTCACATAATAAAGCATACAAAATTACTTACAAATACTCATGCTCACATCACTATTATTATTTCTTCTGCTGGGTGTTATTGCCGGCTTGCTGGCTGGTCTGCTAGGTGTAGGTGGCGGCCTGATTATCGTGCCGGTACTTGCGGTACTGCTGCCTGATGTGGGTATTCACAATAGTTTAGTCATGCACGTTGCGCTGGGCACTTCACTGGCCACAATTGTAGCAACCTCTATGGCATCGGCCTGGGAGCATCAAAAACATCATGCCGTGTTGTGGCCGGTGTTCTGGCGACTGACCCCCGGTATAGTGATCGGTGCCTGGCTGGGAGCTGCCGTTGCCGAGCAGATGGCCAGTCAGTTGTTGCAAAGGGTGTTTGGTATTTTTGAGTTACTGGTGGCCATGCAAATATTCTTCGGTTTCGGGGCCTCGGCACACCGGCAGCTGCCTGGGGCGGCTATGACGGGAATAGCCGGTACAGTGATCGGTAGCGTCTCGGCTATTGTTGGTATAGGCGGTGGCACGATGACCGTACCGTTTCTGGTCTGGTGTAACGTAACCATTCGCAAGGCGGTCGCGACATCGGCAGCGGTGGGTTTACCCATAGCGCTGGCTGGTAGCAGTGGTTATATCCTTGCCGGAATGAGCGATAGCGGATTGCCAGAATGGAGCAGTGGTTATGTTTACTGGCCGGCCTTTGCCGCGATCATTAGTACCAGTTTGTTATTGGCACCCGTTGGGGCGCGGCTGGCGCACCGTATGCCAATGTCAGCACTAAAGAAAGGCTTTGCTTTGTTGTTAGTGGTGCTTGGGGTGCGGATGCTAATTAGCACGGGGTAGTTAGATGTTTACCAAAGAGCTTGATCAAAGACCGTCGGCCGCATGGACGCGGCCGCCGAGCATACAGGGACGTATTTACTGCGTGTCTTTGATCAAGCTCTTTGGTAAACATCGGGTTATGGCAAGCGGTTCAGCCGTTTGGCAAACCCTGGTGCCGGCATCTTGTTAATACAGATGAACTACCCCCCGGTCATCGACATAAACCGAACCAGTTGCCCCGGCTTTTCATTGAACTCATGCTTTTCCGGTTTGAGTGCAATCGCTTCACGAATCACGTCTTTCAGCTCGTCATCCCCTATGCCCTGACGTAACAGGGGGCGTAATGCAAAGCTGTGATCCTGGCCCAGACACATGTAAAGCGTGCCTTCTGCAGACAGCCGTACGCGATTGCAGGTCTCGCAAAAATGCTGTGAGATGGGCGTGATAAAACCAATGCGCAGATCAGTGCCTTCTACCTGTACGTAACGTGCTGGCCCACCACCTGGCATCACGCCGGGCAATAATTTGTAGTGTTGCGCCAGTCGTGCCTTGACGGTTTGCAGATCCACATAATGTTCGCTGGCTTCACGGCCGGTATCACCCATGGGCATGGTTTCGATAAAGCGCAGGGTCAGTCCATGCTCCAGGCAGAATGCAACCATGTCCTCGACTTCATCATCGTTGACGCCTTTCATCACCACCATGTTGATCTTGATCGGAGCCAGGCCGGCATCCCGGGCGGCCTTAATGCCGCTTAGTACCTTTTCCAGTTTGCCGCCAGTGATGCTGCGAAAACGCTCTGGCTGCAGGCTGTCGAGGCTGACATTGATGCGACTCACACCGGCGTGTCTGAGAGCTTGCGCATGTTTGCCGAGTTGCGTGGCATTGGTAGACAGGGACAAGTCATCGAGCCCGGGCAGGCTGGCCAGCCGTTGTGCCAGCTCAGGCAGGTTCTTGCGTACCAGAGGCTCGCCACCGGTCAGGCGTATGCGTCGGGTGCCCAGCTCTGTAAACGCGGCGATGACTCTTTCCATCTCGTCGAAATTGAGCCAGGTATCGGGCTCGGTGAAGTCCTTGTAGCCTTTAGGCAGGCAGTAAAAACAGCGTAAATCACAGCGATCGGTGACCGACAGACGCAGGTATTCGATTCGGCGACCAAAAGGGTCGATCAGGGCTTGCTGGTTGCCAGCTTGATTCGAGGTGTTCATTGGTATGTCTCAGTAGCTGAGTCAGGATTATAGCGCATATCATAGCGACCTACTGAGCGTAATGATTTGAGCCAGATCATTTGTTTGAGTTATGCTGTTCGACCTTAATGGGGTCAAATAATTCAATATTACAATATAATCATATGGTTATATGAATTACGGCAGATTAGCCAGAATAAAAGAAGTTAAAAATAATCATGATGGATCAGAATGAACTAAAAAACCGGCGTCAGTTAGGTCTCTGGCTGGCACTATGCAGTGTGCTGATATTTGCGATGGTCATTCTGGGCGGGGTGACGAGACTAACCGGTTCAGGTCTGTCGATGGTGGACTGGCGGCCGATTATGGGCGTTTTGCCGCCCATAAGTGATACGCAGTGGCAGTCAACCTTTGAGATGTATCAGCAATCTCCCGAATATCTGAAAAAGAATATGCATTTTGATTTGCCTGAATTCAAGTCGATCTTCTGGTTTGAATACGGCCACCGTTTGCTGGGTCGCACGATTGGCATCGTTTTTTTACTGCCATTTCTGTTTTTTCTGGTGCGACGACAAATCAAACCTGAGCTGATTCCCCGTTTTGTACTGATGTTTGTGCTGGGTGGTCTGCAGGGAGTGCTGGGCTGGTATATGGTGAAAAGCGGGCTGGTCAATGATCCGCATGTCAGCCAGTATCGGCTGACTGCCCATCTCGCAGCGGCATTACTGATCTACGTTTATATATTGTGGCACACTTTTGTATTCTTGTTTCCGCCGTCGAATGAAGCGGGCAGGCATTCGCCGGCTTTGTTTAACCGGGGGCTTGCGGTGCTGGGTCTGGTCATTGTTACCATCCTGTCAGGTGGTTTTGTTGCGGGCCTGAAAGCCGGCTTTGCCTACAATACCTTCCCGCTAATGGATGGTCATTTGATTCCGCAGGCCTATCTGATGTTGCAGCCGGCCTGGCTGAATATCTTCGAGAATATTGCCGCAGTACAGTTTAATCATCGTGTACTGGCGATTTCGACCCTGATTATCGTGTTGGCATACTGGTGGTGGATAAGACAGGCGGTGTTACCGGCGCGAACCCGGCACCTGGCGAATCTGCTGGCGATTTTTGTGCTGATACAGGTGGGGCTGGGTATTTCGACACTGTTACTACATGTGCCGGTGGCACTGGCATCCATGCATCAGGCCGGGGCGTTGATCGTATTAAGTCTACTGGTTCTTCTATTACAACAGTTGCACACCCACAGGCGCGTACAGAGTTAGCCTATTGAGGCCAGCATGGCCATACGCACCAGACTGGCTACGGAGTCGGCACCCATTTTGTCCATGATTTTGGCACGATGCACCTCAACCGTCTTGGAGCTGATGCCCAGCTGGTCACCAATGACGCGGCTGGACAGGCCGTCAACGACCATACCGAGCACTTCCTGCTCACGTGCTGTCAGGCGTTCCATTTTATTCAGTACAAAGGAGCGTGTAGCAGTGTGGGCATTCTGTTCCTGCTGTTGCTGCAGGCAACGCTGGACACGTTCCAGTAGTTCCTGATCGTTAAACGGTTTTTCGATAAAATCATAGGCACCGGATTTCATTGCGCGCACCGCCATCGG
>DRJJ01000336.1 GCA_011052255.1 Gammaproteobacteria bacterium
TTAACGGTTGATGTTGTTTTTAGAACATTGGAAAAAGCATGAGACCATGGGTTTTACTCGATAGCGCACCAGTGCCTGGCAACGGTGGGGAGCTACGTCTGTACCAGCGGGGCGATGAGTTTTCGATTAATATCACCGGCGTTGGCGAGCTCATGAACAGCCGTATGCATGGTTCCGAAGATGCGCTAGCAGAGCATACCTGTGCCAGACTGGTGGATGGCACAAATCCGCGACTGCTTATCGGGGGTCTGGGCATGGGTTTTACGCTGGCTGCGGCGCTGCGACACCTCGGTAAGCATGCGCAGCTGGTGGTGGCTGAATTAGTACCGTCAGTAGTAGAGTGGAATAAGGGGCCACTTGGGATACTTGCCGGGCATCCGCTCGACGATCCACGGGTGACCGTGCGCGAGGGTGATGTCGCCCACATTCTAAAGGCCGAGCAACAAGCTTATGATGCGATTTTACTGGACGTGGATAACGGCCCTGAGGGACTCACGCACAAGGAAAACGATTGGCTCTATGGCATGGGCGGGTTGAACGCAGCCTACTCGGCGCTGCGCCCTCGGGGTATATTGGCAGTGTGGTCGGCCGGTCCATCTCAAAATTTTGTACAACGACTGCGAAAGGTGGGGTTCAAGGTGCATGAGATGCGTGTGCATGCACATGGCAAGAAGGGGACACGGCACTACATCTGGTTCGCCCGGCGTGAGGCTTAGTCGGTATAGCAAAACAACGAAAATAGTATAATAATTCTATTTGTTAAGTAAAAGGGCGTAAAATATCAGCCTTAGCAGGGCTTGGAAGCCCCATTTTATGGATAAAAAGGCAACATGCAGCCCATTGTTAGTATAACGAACCTGTCAAAGACCTATGCCAGTGGTCACCAGGCGCTGAAGAATCTGAATCTGGACATCGCGCGAGGAGAAATTCTGGCATTGTTAGGCCCCAATGGTGCTGGCAAGACCACGCTGATTTCGATTATTTGCGGGATCGTCAATGCAACTGAAGGTTCGGTCACCGTAGATGGGCATGACATTGTTACGGACTACCGAATAACACGCAGTATGATAGGCCTGGTGCCACAGGAACTCACACTGGGGGCTTTTGATACGGTTTGGAATACATTATGTTTCAGTCGTGGCCTGTTTGGGAAAAAACCTGACCATGCCTATCTTGAGCAACTACTGAAAGACTTGTCGCTGTGGGAGAAGAAAGACAGTGAGCTGATGACTTTGTCAGGTGGAATGAAGCGACGTGTATTGATAGGCAAAGCCCTGGTTCACGAGCCTGCAATCCTGTTTCTCGATGAGCCTACAGCGGGTGTGGATGTGGAACTACGCAAGGACATGTGGGCGCTGGTGCGGCGCCTGCGTGAGACGGGGGTTACTATCATCCTGACGACTCATTATATCGATGAGGCCGAGGAAATCGCAGACCGGGTGGGGGTTATCAACAACGGTGAACTGCTACTGGTAGATGATAAACATGCGTTAATGCATAAACTGGGTAAAAGGCAACTTATCGTTGAGCTTGATCAGGTGGCGGAATCTATTCCCGATGTGCTGTTACCCTGGGCACTGGACTTGTCAGCTGATGGTCTTCAGCTCAGTTATACTTATGATCCACACAATACACACACGGGCATCAATGAATTACTACAGGCAATCGGTGCAGCGGGTCTGTTGTTAAAAGATATAAAAACTACTCAGAGCACCCTGGAAGAAATTTTCGTCAGTCTGGTAAAATCATAATAATGAACACATGCGCTATCAGGGTTATTTATAAATACGAAATGCTGCGTGCCTGGGATACCATGCTGCAAAGCTTCGTTTCACCCGTTATTTCCACAGCGCTTTACTTCGTAGTATTCGGGTCTGCCATCGGTTCACGTATCGAATCGGTTGAAGGAGTACCCTACGGGTCCTTCATTGTGCCCGGCTTAATGATGCTGGTGTTACTGACTCAGAGCATTGCCAATGCCTCTTTCGGTATTTACTTCCCGAAGTTCACAGGTACTATCTATGAAGTTATGTCTGCGCCGATATCTTTTTTTGAGATTCTGGTTGGATATGTTGGCGCAGCTGCTACAAAGTCATTCATAATTGGCCTGATCATACTTGCTACGGCAGGGTTTTTTGTTCCACTTCAGATCGCTCATCCGGTCTGGATGATGGGGTTTCTGATATTGACCTGCATTACATTTAGCCTGTTTGGCTTTATTATCGGATTGTGGGCAACCAATTTCGAAAAACTTCAGCTTATACCGATGCTGGTCATTACGCCGCTGGTGTTTCTTGGCGGCAGTTTTTACTCAGTTAATATGCTACCGCCAGCCTGGCAGACTGCCACATTTTTTAACCCGGTCGTATATCTTATTAGCGGATTCAGGTGGAGTTTTTTTGAAGTCTCCGACGTGAGCGTTGGGCTGAGCCTGGTTATGGTGCTGGCGTTTCTGGGAATCTGTTTGTTTATAGTATGGAGAATGTTTAAAACGGGTTACCGTTTAAAGCAGTAGTCTATGTGTTAACAGGGGCATATCTCTGACTGCATTATAAATAGATTCACAGATAACTATTTCCAGAAGAGAAGGAGGGTATATGGTAGATCCATCAAACGACAAGGGTGTCATTCAGGTGTTGGCGCACCGTATGGAAACACAAAGGTTACCGGCAATTCTGTCTATCAAAGAAAGAGTTGAACAGGGCGAACCACTCAGCAACAATGATGTTCAATTTCTTAAGCAGGTCTTTCAGGACGCCCAGTCTCTTAAGCCACTCGTGGATCGTCATCCGGAATGGCAGCCGCTGGTAGCAAAAATGATTCATCTCTACAAACACATTACAGATTTGGCGCTTGAGAATGAAAATGCCAGCGGGAGAGGGCGTTAACGCTTATGGCATTTTGAATATCCCCATTATGGAGTGATGGTTTTATATCGGCTCAGGTCTGTTTGACGGTCAGTGTATCAACATACCATTCACTCATATCGTCATACATTTCACCCTTCATAATGTAATAGGGTGCTTTATAATAGATCCTGATATCGTGGAACGGGTCGGTGAGTATTTTGGCAAACCAGACCAGTCCCGATTGTATGCCCATAATAAAAAACAAATGAACCGTTCTGAACAGGAGTGCAGCTATTCCGATAGCAAGCCAGATCAATGCCGTATTATATATAAATCCCTGAGCAACAGTCTGTGGGTCCAGTATCCCGAGGAATGTTGGCGAGTAATACAGGATAACCGGTGTAGCTACCCAGATGGACAACAGTACAATCTTTCTGTTCAGATTGTAACCTACCTTAACGCGTTCTTTGTACTGATTAGTAGCCTTATTAACAGCGTCATATGTTTTTGGTTCGAAAACAAAATGTCCCGTTTGTCGAAAAACCATTGCCAGTAACCAGCCGATCATTATCGCTGCAACAGGATTTATAAATAACAGGACGTAACTGGTTAGAAAGCAACATGCGCTCAGAAAATGAAGGAATTGGTTAATACGATTATGGTGATAGTATCGATGATCATCCCAGCGTTGTTGTTGTAGTTCTTCACGAAATTTCATAGGTATTCTCCTGATGAGCAATAATAAATATAAATATTTTATAACTGGTTCACAGTTGAGTTATTAATTAATAAGGCTTGTCCCATATTAATCCGGACGTTATTCTTAATGCCTTCGTATAAGGAATAATTACCTGTTGCAAAAACAATAATGGTTGACCCGTGTTGAAAATACCCTATTTCATCACCTTTTTTGTATTGTGAATTACAGCGTATAAGATTAGGGCCGCGATACTGAAGGTTGAGATCATGATTCAGGCAATGGAACTTCATACTGGCCACCAGAATGGCTGCAACGGGAACCAGTGCAATGCTACTATCCGTATTATCTATATTCAGTTCGACTACAGCACGCTCATTCTTGCAGTAAAGTTGTTCTATCCGTCGTAGTGCAACAGGGTTGACATTCCACGTATCGCCGGAAATGTAAGTCAATTGCCTGATATTACAATCCACCGGCGCATGAAATCGATGATACATACTTGATTTAAGTCTTAAGGTTACAAATACGCCATTGTGATATTTTTTTTGTAATTCCCTGTCAGGTATCAGATCCTCAAGCTCGTACGGAAATCCCTTGGCCTGATATACAGTTGATCCTTTTATTGTTCCACAACATCCAATTATCGCATCGCAAGGGCTGGTAATAATATTCTCACGCCAATCAACTGTTCTGGCATCTGGCTTAAGTTCACGTATAAAACATTCGTGTAGACTATTGAAATTTGATTGTTTCGCATCCGACAAATCCAGGTCATTTGCAAATAATTTCCAGACAAATAATGAGAAGCGTGTGAGCAGTGGGCTTTTTATTTGGCTATACCAGCCCATTAACTGTGTAGCAAAACGACGCGGTATTCGATTGGTTAACAAGAAATTAATTTTCTCATTTTGAGACAATGAATGAATAGGAGAGGGCATTATTATGCTACTGACAACTGTGAAATATCATCACTTTTACAGGGCAGTCCCATATCAAGCATAAATTTCTGCATAATGGGTTCAGCCTGATAATCTTTAGATCGTCGTATTGCATTATCGGGAAACGTTTTTCTATGCGTTTCTGATTTGAAATACTGTACGATTTTATCGCTCATTTGTTCGATATTATCTACAAGATAGCCATTGACCCCATGTTCAATAATATCTTTTGGCCCTTTGCAATTATATGCCACTACGGGCATTCCATACGCAAATGATTCCAGAATTACGTTACCAAAAGTATCAAATTTTGACGGGAATACAAATAAATCCAGACCCGAATAAAGCTCAGCTATTCGATTTTTATCTACCCACCCTGTAAATAGTGCTTCTGGTAATATTTTTTGCAATTCTTCTCTGGCAGGACCAGAGCCGGCGATAACGATTTTCAGTTCGGGCAGTGATCTTTTTGCTCTGTCAATAATTTCAGGTAGCTCGAAAACACCTTTTTCCCTGCTAAGACGACATGCCAAAAGCAGTACAGGTGTGTTTTTATTGGCATCGATAAACAATTCCGTTTTATCCACGCCACGTATGTCAGGGTCTCGTTGTCTGGAATGGTGTGCTGTCAGGAAGACTTTTTCAGGCTCAAGTTGCATTTGATGCCCTGTCAGCCAGTCTCTGTGTTCATTATTTAACACAAATACGCCTGAGTATTGTTTATAAAATACTCGCAGTGCGCGCCTGATACGGTCTCGTTCATGATGTGTCAGGTCCGTAGTGAATTTAATAAAGTCCAGCCAGTCTGTGTGCATGAAGAAATAACTGGGTACATTAAACATATGCTTGATAAATAGTGAAACCAGGGCCATTGGCCCTTCTGTTGAACAGATTATTCTGTCATAGCCGCCCTGATAAAATATACGTGCAATTTCGAGAAGGTCAGGTATGCGTAGTTCCTGTTCACCAAAATCGGGGATGGTGAACTTCGCTAAAGGCTTAACTACATGTAAGTGTAATTCTGGTTTGATATCTGAATGACAGATGAGAAAGTCTACAGGCAAGTCACTTTTCTGAATTTCCACCAGTTTGGCAGACAGTGAGTTAGAAACGCCATTTTTATCTCTTAATGTGTCGGTGAGATATAAAGCACGTCCAGGATGAGAGTTCTTTCCGATATTATCAGAAAAGTCATTAAGGAATCTGCGATTCTGGTATAACAAGCGTGTGCTCGCTAGTGTGGCACCCGTTAAAACAAGGCTGATTAGAACCGGGAATGTCAGGCCTTCCAGAATCTGTCCGATGTTAAAATCACTCATATCCGACTGTTTTTTATTGTTATCAAATATTAACGCCGATAACTGGCTGGGGATTTCAAATTTACGTGTTAACTCTTCAGTAGAGAAGGATTCAAGTTTTTTCCTGTTACTTTTCAGTAAGCTTTTTTTAACACGTTTGAATATAAGTTTGTTTAATTCAGTAAAAAGACCTGTAACGGACCGATTAACGGTATCAACAAATATCTCGGGTGATTTATTTTTACTGTCAGCAATCTTTTCCAGATGCGTAATGCAGAACCTGTAGTCCTTTGATATTTTCCATTTAACCAGTTTATTTGGCTTTTTTCCTTGCAGGGCATCATGAACAAAGTTGAAGAATTTCTGGATATTCTTTCTTTTACGCATTTCAAGCAGAAGGTTGCTAATGGTAAAGCATGCCAGTTTGTCTGATACTTCACCACGATGAAAAAGTATTCGTAACAATCCCGGGTCTTCTATCCGGGTTGCTATCTGGGCGAAATAATCCAGGAGTGCAATACTTAGTTTCTGGTTTTCGGTAACATGACCATAGGGTGCAATATGCCCTGACCGTATTGCCTCCAGAGCCAGTTCGGACGCTTTTTCTGTTTTAAGCCTTTTCTGCAGGTCTGGTATGTACAGGCTGGATCCTGATTCCCCGGCGAAAATACCCATGTGATCATCTGATCCACCGGTTAATATTTTTGGTTTGTTCGGGTCAACACCAAAATCAAAAGGATTAAGATTATGTTTTCTGGCATAAGCTTTTATTTTTTCGGGTGTCAGGCCTTGCGCCCAGTTGAGTGTCAATACACTTTGCCACAGGTCTCTTTGTCCATTTAGTACTTCAAACCGCTCAAACATGACGGCCAGTTTTTCGAACAGGCTCAGATCAATCTTGTCATTTCGAGTATAAAAATACAGGGGGTGAGGTAAGATAACAGGGATATCATTTTCTGCAGCGAATCGCAGGAAATCGTATATATTCCGACGTTTCTCATTTAGTATCTTTTCCTGTTTTTTAGTGAATCCATATGTCAGAACGTGAACAAACAGATTGTATTCATCAAAGTGACAGGTAAATTCAGCAGCCACCAGCACATCGTGTCCTTTTTCCTGAAGTTCCCAGCAGGAACGTGCATTGTTATGGTTGGTTACGGTAATAA
>DRJJ01000337.1 GCA_011052255.1 Gammaproteobacteria bacterium
ACTGTATTGATGTTGTCAACACCGATCAGCGTGATACCAATGGTGATGGTTACGGCAATATTTGTGATCCCGATCTCGATAATAGCGGCGCTGTGAATTTTGCCGATCTGAGCATTATGAAGTCGGTGTTTTTCACTCCCGATGCCGATGCCGATCTGAATGGCGATGGCTCAGTGAACTTTGGCGATCTCAGTATTCTGAAAGCCATGTTCTTCCAGCCACCAGGGCCGAGTGCGGTGGCACCATGAGGAGCGAATGCAGGAGCGGCTTTTTTAACAATGAGGACAAGATAATGACTAACGCCATCAATCGAGACAAGGCTTGGCAGTGGCTGTTGATCGTCACATTGCTGTGTCTGTTCACATTACCTGCTCAGGCTGCTATCCCCGACGACCTCGACTATCAGGGCTATCTCACCGATAGTGGTGGTAGCCCTGTAAATAGTAGCGTGAGTGTTACTTTCTTACTTTACAATGTCGGTAGCGGCGGCATTGCCTTATGGGGCGATACCCAGCCGGTAGCAGTCAACAACGGCCTGTTCACAGTCAAACTCGGCAGGCCGGGCAACCCCTTTCCTCTGGGCTTGTTCGATGCTCCATTATGGTTAGGTATTGACGTTGCCGGTGATGGCGAGATGAGTCCGCGCATCGCCCTCAGTAGCGCGGCCTTTGCGCACAAGGCCGACGATGCCTTCACCCTGGAAGGCAGCAGCGCCAGCAGTCTGGACCAATCCGCGCATGTCACCGATACCGGGAACCCGCATGGTGTTACTGCCACGCAGGTCGGTGCGATCGATTCTGCAAGTTTCACCCTGCATACCGGGGATGCCAGCGCGCATCACAGCAAGACTACAAGTTTTACGGATCTTATCGATCAGGCCGCCGATGCACAACTTCCTGCTGCGATTGCAAGGGATGC
This sequence comes from Gammaproteobacteria bacterium, assembly GCA_011052255.1. GTDB lineage: Bacteria > Pseudomonadota > Gammaproteobacteria > DRJJ01 > DRJJ01 > DRJJ01. The sequence goes on from DRJJ01000337.1 coordinate 919, forward strand.
CGAGATTATGCCTATGGTGTTGGGGGGAGACGGATCCGGCTCGACACTGGATGCCGATTTCTTTGATGGTTTTGATTCCACCGCATTCATGTCGTCAGGTACGGACATCTGGGTCAACACTACCGGCGATACCATGTCAGGTAATCTCAACGTATTAGCTAATCTTGGTGTCGGTACTACATCCCCGGGTAGTAAGTTTCATGTGTATCAAAATAGCGGTTCAGCAGTGACGGGTACTTTTGAAACCACTGTTGCGCAAAACTGGCTCAGTTTTTACACCGGCAATGGCTACATCGGATACTCTGGTGTCTACTCGGGCACTTATGATATGGATTTTGGAACAGGCGCAGGAAACAGCACCGGTAATGTAAACCTGGTGACTGCTGCAATTCCAAGGCTTACGGTAAAGCAAAATGGCAATGTCGGTATCGGTACGACGAATCCTCTAAATGTGCTGGATGTTCGCGGTGGCGTTAGTGGTTACCTTGGCGTTTTTTCCAATGACAACAATACAAGTGGTAGTACTTATGGTGTCTCCGTCAGTGGTGATGCGCGTGGTACAGGCACCGGCAACGGCTGGGGGGGGAGTTTTTACGGATTTGGAGGCAATACCAGTGGTACGGCCTATGGAACTCGAAATTATGCTAATGCTTCTGGTTCAGCCAGAGCCTATGGTGTTTATAGTCAGGCTAATGGCGGCACCACCACCGGTATGGAATATGCGTTTTTTGGATTGGGTAAAAGCTATTTTTCAGACAATGTTGGTATCGCGACGCAAACTCCTGCTACCAAGCTTCATATTAATGCTTCCACGGATGCCAGCTTTGTCAACGGCAGTGGCGTTGTATTGATTGGTTCTGAATCAAGCACCAACATAATAATGGACACGAATGAAATCATTGCGCGAAGCAATGGCGCTCCTGCTAAACTTTATCTCAACAGACAGGGCACTTTTGTCGTGGTGCCCGGTCTGGAGATCACCGGCGGTGCGGATCTGGCTGAGCCTTTTAATATAAATGATTCCCCTTTAATCAAACCCGGCATGGTGGTGGCCATTGATAAAAATAATCCGGGACAACTTAGGATAGCGGATTCTACATACGACCGTACGGTTGCCGGTATTATCAGCGGCGCGAACGGGATAAACGCGGGGCTAACGCTTAATCAGGAAGGATCGATAGCCGATGGTAGCCATCCAGTTGCACTTACCGGCAGAGTTTATGCATGGGCCGATGCGTCTGGTGGTTCTATCGAACCGGGTGATCTGTTAACCACTTCCAATACGCCGGGGCATCTTATGAAAGTAACTGACTATACAAAAGCCCAGGGCGCGATCCTCGGTAAGGCAATGACGTCTCTGGCAGAAGGCAAGGGATTTATTCTGGTATTGGTATCATTACAATAGTCGTAAGTGCTCACAGGTTCAGTGTTCAGCCTTAAATATTGAACATTGAACTGTGAATAGTAGCAACGTGATTTAGGAGGTGTAAATTGTGAATATCAATAGCAAACTATTTTGGCTTACACGCTTCAGCTTATTTATGATATTTTTTGTTAGTGTTGCGGCTGTTAATGCTCAGGGCCCAGGCGGTTCACGTAAAGCACTTTTAGGACACAACAGCGTGTGGCTTTCCAGCCCAGGTAGATCAGACTGGGCTCCGTTGTCTGTACCGGGACAGGGGCCGGTCGAATCATTAGTAAGAGATACTCGCGATCCCAATCGGCTTTTGTTGTGCCAGAATGGGCAGCTTCATATCAGTCAGGACAGTGGCAGGTCGTGGAATAATATAGTTTTTGATTCTGGAACAGAAAAGGCAACGGCAGCGGCGTTCCACCCGACAAAGCCAGGCATGTTGTTCCTGGCCACAAACCAGCGTTTTTTAATCAGCTCGGACTCTGGGCAAAGTTGGACTTCGACCAAACCGGCTCTCACATTCAAATGGCAGCCTCGTTCTATTCATGTGCCGCCAGCTAAGCCTTCACGTATTTATTTTACCACCCGTGGTGATGGAATATTTCGATCTGATGATGAAGGGAAAAGCTGGAGAGGTATCAACTCAGGCCTTCCGGGAGCAATAGGTGCAGCGCCGGTAGCCCCGGTAGAAAGCGTAGCTATTCATCCATCAAACCCCGATGTTATGTATGTGGCGATCGAGGCGAAGGGTGTGTACAAAACAACGGATGGAGGAGGCCGGTGGAACCGTGTATCTAATGGGCTTCCTATCAATGTTACAAGAAGAACTTTTCCCTGGAAACTGGCCATTGATCAACAGAAGCCGAACCGGCTGTTAGTCGCAGCCAGCTGGCCGGTACATTCCGAATGGGTTAAAACAGCCATCTTTCTATCAGTGGATGCCGGGAGAAACTGGAAAGAAGTTGGAACAAGCCAAAAGCCCGTATTAGATATTGGCTTTGCACCCGAAAACATCGGGCTTGCTGTGATTGTGACAGAAGACGGTCTGGTAAATCTGTCCAGATAGACGTTATGAAAATGTTAGGAGGGTACTCAAATGATGCAATCTCTATCAGTTAGGACTTTACTTATAGCCACAATCCTGTTGATTGTCTGGCCAGCCTATGCAGCGAATAATATTACCCGTGACGTGGGAGAGATCGCGATAATTGAAGCTGATACTAATATCATTTATACCGCCACCGACACGAACGGTAACCCGTGCCCGCAGGTAACCGTGAATAAAAAAGAGCTGGCCAAGAAATTCTATCAAACCCACTCCGATGATTTTCAGTTTCTGATCATGTATACAAATTTCGACTACCTGATTTCTCCTAAGACGGACTGCTCTAATCGCGCTGCCGCACTTCATAACCTTGTGTCCAATTCTATCACAGGGATCGGCCGCAATACTGTTGACAATAGTGCGCTATACGGGAGCTCCGGTGTACTCGAGTCCTTTCTTAGCATGAGTAATGTCAATGGATGGCAGGTAGATCCAACTGCACATATTCTTGTTGGTAACAACTCGATGCTGTCTCTGCTGGGGCAGGAGGCGGGACATCGTTGGTTGGCGTTCGTTCAATTTGATCTCCCCGGCCCCGGCATTACCGCCAGTAACGCACTGCTTGGAAGAGCTAATTCACATTGGAGCTTTTTCCACCATGCTACCAGCGCTA
>DRJJ01000338.1 GCA_011052255.1 Gammaproteobacteria bacterium
CCCAGGCTCTGGCGATACAACAGGATGAGGCCGATAGTCTGGTTGCGGAACTGAATACTACCTACACCGATCTGGACTGGGTATTCGAAGCGCCCATCCCACAGCGCTGGTATTTACATATACCGACACCGCCCCGTATTCGCTGTACACCTATAGAAGATACGATTGGCCAGAACGTGCGTGATCGATTACCAGATGGTGAGGACAGGCTGTTCTGGCACCGCACACTCAATGAGATTCAAATGCTGTTTTACCAGAGCCCGGTCAACCTTGCCCGGCGTGAGGCAGGAAACACCGAAATCAACAGTGTCTGGATCTGGGGTAACGGGCAGCAGGAGCTGCCAGCGACAGTACTAAAGAGTGATCAGGTGGGCTGGTCACACTTCTGGGGAGAAGAGATACTGTTACGAGGGCTGGGCATCGCGAGCGACATAACGATCAAGCCCTTACCTGAACATGCGAATACCTGGCTTGATCACAAGCCATCCGGAAATCACCTGGCTGTGTTACCCGGTTTAAATCAGGACGGTGATGACGTCAGAGACAGAGCTACGGTACTGCAGCAATATGAACAGGACTGGTTTACGCCGCTGCTCTCCATGCTGCGCAGCCGACAGATTAATGCTGTCGAAATATGGCCCTGTAACGGGATGGTCTATCGTGTAACACGCAGCGGCTTGTTACGTTTCTGGCGAAAAAGTGGCTGGCAGAAAACGGTGCAGCTGACATGAGCAGTGACAGGAACACGGTGGCACAAGCTCGGATAAGTAATCGAAGACCTCTTGCTGCCGAGCTGGAATCAATGGATGTACCTCAGTTGTTACGCAAGATTTATGCGGCGCGTGGAGTTGGAAGTACACACGAGTTGTCAAAATCGCTAAAAGACTTATTACCTCTGACTGATCTGAAAGGGGTAGAGCAGGCAGCTGAAATACTGGCTCAGGCCATTATCACAGGTAAACATATCCTGATTGTTGCAGATTTTGATGCGGATGGTGCAACATCCTGTGCGGTGGCTATGCGGGCATTGCGGCTCATGGGGGCAAGCCAGGTCAGCTATGTCGTTCCCAACCGTTTTGAATATGGCTATGGGTTGACCCCCGAGATTGTTGCGGTCGCGGCAAAACAGTCACCCGATGTGCTGGTTACCGTCGATAATGGCATCTCCAGTATAGAAGGTGTCGCGGCGGCACGTACGGCTGGCATACAGGTGGTGGTGACAGACCATCATTTACCGGGCAAGGAGTTGCCTGCAGCCGATGCGATCGTTAATCCAAATCAGCCTGACGATAGTTTCGTCAGCAAGAACCTGGCCGGCGTGGGTGTGATTTTTTATACGCTGTTGGCCGTACGTGGGCAGTTAAGGGAGCAGGGCTGGTTTGATGCACAAGCGCGCAAGGAACCTAACCTTGCCGAGCTTCTGGATCTGGTCGCGTTGGGAACAGTAGCCGACGTGGTGCCACTGGACAGTAACAATCGCATACTGGTAGAGCAGGGCATACGGCGTATTCGTGCCGGTAAAGCCTGCCTTGGTATCAACGCGCTACTGGAAGTGGCTAAACGGGTACCGGCGCAGGTAGTGGCGGCTGACCTGGGGTTCGCTATTGGTCCGCGCATTAATGCTGCCGGTCGTCTGGACGATATGTCATTGGGTATCGAATGTCTGTTAAGTGATGATCCGCAGCAGGCGCGCGAGCTGGCAATACAGCTGGATCAGCTGAACCATGCACGCCGGGAGATCGAGGGTGACATGCGCGAGCAGGCCATGGCCAGTCTGGATGCACTGCAGCTGCAAGACAAAGCTTCACTGGCCTTGGGCCTGTGTATCTATGATCCGGACTGGCACCAGGGCGTGATTGGCATTCTGGCCGCTCGCATTCGTGAACAACTACACCGGCCGGTGATCGCATTTGCACGCTGCGGGGATGATGAAATCAAGGGTTCGGCGCGTTCGATACCCGGCCTTCATATCCGTGATGCGCTGGATGCGGTTGCCAGCCAGCAACCCGAATTACTGAGCAAGTTTGGCGGTCATGCCATGGCCGCCGGGTTGAGCCTGAGGGAGCAGGACTTACCGGTTTTTCAGCAGGCCTTTGATCAGGAGGTGCGTCGGCACCTTGGTAGTGACGATTTACACGAAAAAATTCAGTCAGATGGTGCGCTTGAAGTGCAGGATCTGAGTATGCAAACTGCACAGATGTTGCGAGACGGCGGGCCCTGGGGTCAGGGTTTTCCGGAGCCCAGCTTCGATGGTGTGTTTGAGGTGGTCCAGTATCGTCTGCTGGCAGAAAAACACCTGAAGATGGTACTCAGGGCCGAACACAGCGATATCTGTATCGATGCGATCGCGTTTAATGCGAGCCAGAAAGGCTGGCCATTGCAGCCCGATAACGTGCATCTGGTCTACCGTCTGGATATCAACCACTACCGCGGTAACAGCAGTTTACAGTTAATGGTCGAGCATATGGCAGCTATATAAACTTATCATTTTCCCTGGTTATTCCTTCTCCCAAAGGGAGAGGGAGATAACTGGACTACTGCGCATACTTATCTTCTTTTGCCATAAGCGTGCGGCCTGCGTATCATTACATCCTTTTGAATTAACAAGTACCTATAAGCCATGATCGAAGTCAATCCAGTATTAAACCAGATTACCGACCTGAAGGGACGCGCAGACTCCCTGAGGGGGTATCTTTGACTATGAAAACAAGAAAGAACGCCTGACCGAAGTCGAACGCGAGCTGGAACAACCGGATGTCTGGAATGAGCCTGAAAGGGCACAGGCGCTGGGCCGTGAACGGGCGATGCTGGAGCGTATTGTTCATAATCTGGACCACATCAGCTCCACGCTGGAAGATGCAGCCGAATTGCTCGAAATGGCCGTAGAAGAAGATGATGAGGCGGCCGCGCAAGAGGTGGCCGCTGATGTTGCAGCCCAGGAAACGGTGGTCAAGGATCTGGAGTTCCAGCGCATGTTCTCTGGCGAAATGGACGCCAGTAACGCCTTTGTGGATATTCAGGCCGGTTCCGGTGGTACCGAAGCCCAGGACTGGGCTGAAATGCTGCTACGCATGTATTTACGCTGGGGTGAGCGGCGCGGCTTCAAGACCGAGCTGATCGAATGCTCCGGTGGTGAGGTGGCTGGCATCAAGAGTGCCACGATACGCTACGAAGGTGACTACGCCTTTGGCTGGTTGCGCACCGAGATAGGGGTACATCGACTGGTGCGTAAATCACCATTCGATTCAGGTAATCGGCGTCACACATCGTTTGCAGCCGTATTTGTGTCACCCGAGGTAGACGACGATATCGATATCGACATCAATCCGGCAGATTTGCGTATCGATGTCTATCGCGCCAGTGGTGCGGGTGGCCAGCATGTTAACCGTACCGAGTCAGCCGTGCGTATTACCCACAAGCCGACCGGCGCGGTAGTGCAGTGCCAGAATGATCGATCACAGCATAAAAACAAGGCCACTGCGATGAAGCAGCTCAAGGCCAAACTGTATGAGCTGGAACTGCAGAAACGAAGTGGTGAACAGCAGGCCGTGGAAGACACCAAGTCCGATATCGGCTGGGGCAGCCAGATTCGTTCCTACGTTCTGGACCAGTCACGCATCAAGGATTTGCGTACCAACGTAGAAACCGGAAATACCCAGGCCGTACTGGACGGCGACCTGGATATGTTTATAGAAGCCAGCCTGAAAAGCGGCATTTGAGAACCCTACCATCATGAATGATAAAACTGACGAACATCGACTGATTGCA
>DRJJ01000339.1 GCA_011052255.1 Gammaproteobacteria bacterium
CCAGCGCATTCACTCGTTCTTCAGTACCCTGGCCAGTACCGACTGCGGCACCAACGCGCAAACTACCCTGATCATCCTTACAGGCCAGCGGATAATCCTGGGCCTTCTGGATATCCTTTACGGTAATCATGCCACGCAGCTGAAAGACATCGTTCACGATCAGCACTTTTTCAATGCGATGCTTGTGTAGTAGTGCCTGAGCATCGTCGCGGCTGGCCGATTCTGTTACCGTAACCAGGCGTTCCTTAGGGGTCATAATCAGCGAGATCGGGCTGTCATAGCGCGATTCAAAGCGTAAATCACGGCTGGTCACAATACCAACCAGTTGCTCGCCATCCACCACCGGCACACCAGATATACCGTTGGATCGGGTCAGCTCCATGACCTCGCGCACGCTAATGTCCGGTGGTACGGTAATCGGATCCTTGACCACACCGCTCTCATAGCGTTTGACCTTGCGTACTTCATCGGCCTGTTGTTCGGGGGTCATATTCTTATGGATGATACCGAGACCACCCTCCTGTGCCATAGCAATGGCCAGGCGTGATTCGGTAACCGTATCCATGGCAGCTGAGACCAGCGGGATGCTCAGCTTGATAGTGCGCGTCAGCCAGGTTGATAAATCAGCATCTTTAGGCAAAATCGTGGAATGGGCAGGTACGAGAAGGACATCATCAAATGTCAGGGCTTCCTTGGTTATTCGCATTTAGGCATGATCCAGTCAGTAAAACAGTGTAAGAAATAGAGAATAGGTGATTATAGGATTTGACGCGGCCGGGGTAAACTAGGTAGCCTAGATAATATGAATTCAGTTATTGGCCTGTGTTCCAGCCATGAGGCGGATACCCGAGAGCCCGGCACCGAATAAAACATTATAACTTACTGAATTTATACTAATAATTATATATCAGCATCATCTGGAGGAAGTTTTTAATGAAAAAAGCTATTGTTTTTGCTGCTTTGGCGGCCGTAATTTTCACACCTGTAAGTTTCGCTGCAACCCAGTCTGAGGCTTCATCAGCCATTACCGCCGCTGTTTTGAAGAATAATGAGGCCCGTAAGGCGGGTTTTGAATGGCGCGACACCTATAAAAAACAACTGGGTCCTGCAAAAAAGGCCTATCAAAAAGGTGACTACGACAAAGCCATTAAAATGGCCAACAAAGCCAAGTCATTTGCTGAACTGGGCCTGATCCAGGCTAGCAAGGCCAGTGGCTTCGGTCTGCACAACTAGTTGTAATCAGCTGTGCTAAAAAAGCCGGGCCTTTGCCCGGCTTTTTTTTGCCCGGCGCACGGACTTTTCAAGCCATTTGATAAACGCTAGTATGTAAAGCCATGCCAAACTTGCCCAAACGCCCTGCCACAACGACTGACAACACCCCCGGACGGGATATCTACAGTGTCAGTCGGCTCAATCAGGAAGTACGTGATCTGCTGGATTCCAGCTTTCCATTACTGTGGATAGAAGGCGAAATCTCCAATCTGGCGCGTCCGGCCTCCGGCCATCTGTATTTCACCCTGAAAGACGCCAACGCCCAGGTACGCTGCGCGCTGTTTCGTAACCGTGCACGCCTGCTGGCATGTCGCCCGGAAAATGGCTTGCAGGTGCTATTACGAGCGCGTGTCAGTTTGTATGAAGGACGCGGGGACTACCAGATCATCGCTGAGCACCTGGAACCGGCCGGCGATGGCGCCCTGCGCCGGGCTTATGAGGAACTCAAAAACAGACTGCAAAAAGAGGGGCTGTTTGATCCGGACAGGAAACAGGAACTGCCGTCACTGCCAAAACAGATTGGCATCATTACCTCACCCAGTGGCGCTGCCGTACATGATGCGCTAAGTGTGCTACACCGGCGTTTTGCCGGGATTCCGGTTATTATTTACCCGGTTGCCGTTCAGGGTGCCGATGCCGCCCGACAAATTGCCGCTATGATCAAACAGGCCGACCTGCGTGATGAATGTGATGTGCTTTTGCTAACCCGTGGGGGTGGCAGTCTGGAGGACCTAATGGCATTTAATGATGAACGGGTTGCGCGCGCTATCAGTAATTGTACTCGACCACTGGTAGCGGCCGTGGGCCATGAAGTGGATTTTACCATCGCCGATTTTGTTGCCGATGTACGTGCCCCTACGCCATCTGCCGCCGCCGAGTTACTCAGCCCTGATAGCCAGGACTGGCTGCAACAAACCCGCCAGTTGCAACGTCGGCTAACGCAGACGATGCAACAACACACCGACGATCTGCGACAATCCCTGTCGTGGTTGAGCAACCGCCTCACACAGCAACATCCGCAAAGCCACCTGCAACAACAAATGCAACTTGCCGACGGGCTGGAATCCCGGCTCAGGCTGGCTATCCGGCAGCAGCTGGATCGGGCCAGCTCAAGGCTGGTGATTACGCAGAGTCGTTTGCAAAGTGTTCATCCAGACAGTCGCATTAACAGTTGTCAGCAGCAACTCGGTTACCTGCAGAGCCGACTGAAACAGGTCATACACAATCGGATCAACGTTCCCAGACAAACCCTGTCTGGCCTGAGTCGCGCCCTGAATTCAGTCAGCCCGCTGGCAACACTGGAACGTGGCTACTCGATCACGCGCACGTTGCCGGATGGTGATATTCTTACCTCGGTTGCCAGTCTGAGCACGGGCGATACGGTTAACACCCGTCTGTCAGATGGCGAAATAAATTGTGTCATCGAAAAAATTACGGGGAAAGACAGCTAATGAAACGACTTGTCACTGCCGGCCTGATCGCGCTATACGCTTTTAGCACGATGGCGCTGGCAGACAATCTGCCGCAGACCGAGATCGTACCCGGCGGTATAGCCCGGATCACCCTGCCCGACCTGCAGGACACGGAAGCATGGTATGGCAAGCGCC
>DRJJ01000340.1 GCA_011052255.1 Gammaproteobacteria bacterium
TATCGAGTACGTTTACCTCGATGGTGTGCAGTTGATCGGGGTTATCCCTCTCCCAGCAGATACGACTCACCAGCTTGCCATTTTCTTTATTATAAAAGCTTTCTTCTATGAAAAAATCCGGATCATGAGCATAGCCGCCGCTGGCCACTTCCTTACGCAGACTCTGCTTGACGTTGAGCTCACCATGCAGTTTCAGTATTGAATTGGCAAAGCCATTCCAGACCTGCACGTGACTCTTGTCTTCTTTCAGGGCTTCAGAAACAGGTGCCGCCTGTGCAGAAAACACCATCATAGACAATAGTAATAGTATGCCTGTACGCATCATTGTGACCTCCGGTTTGCTTATTATTGTTTTTATAGAATATAGATAAAAGTCTGCACACTTTTAGTTATGACCGCTTTCAGCCCGGAAAATTGCAACCATGTCGAGCTTTTTTCGCTTTCTGGGCTCCTGCTGGCAATAATATACCCCTGCCACAAACCTCGCACTGACCGCGGAACAGGTTATTTTCGACGCCAGCGTGTGCCGCCTGCACTGTCTTCCAGCAGGATACCTGCATCCTGTAACAAATCGCGCAATCGGTCTGATTCAGCCCAGTCCTTGTTGTCGCGTGCCTGATCTCGCTGCACGACCAGATCGTTGATTTGCTCATCGCTCATCCCGTCACTGGTGATACCGCCCTGCAACCAGCTTTCAGGATCCTGCTGCAGCAGGCCCAGCACTTCAGCCAGTTTACGCATGCTGGCAGCAAGCGCTGCTGCACGTTTAACATCCTTTTCCCGGCAACGATTGATATCATGGGCCATGTCAAACAATACGGCCAGCGCCTCCGGGCTATTAAAATCATCATCCATTGCCTTGTTGAAGTGCTCACGATAATCAGTATCTTCTGCGGGTGCCGCCTCAGGCAGATCACGCAGGGCCGTATACAGGCGCGCAAGTGCGCCACGCGCCTTGTCGAGATTGTCATCAGAGTAATGCAGCGGACTGCGGTACTGGCTGGACAGGATGAAATAACGAACCTCTTCAGGCCGGTAAATCTTCAGGATTTCCCGTATGGTGAAAAAATTACCCAGTGATTTGGACATTTTTTCTTCATTGATCTGAACAAAGCCGTTGTGCATCCAGACATTGACAAAATGCTCGCCGGTACAGGCCTCGGATTGTGCTATTTCGTTTTCATGATGAGGAAAGGCCAGGTCCATACCACCACCATGAATATCAAAATGATTACCCAGGCACTGGGTCGACATGGCCGAGCATTCTATGTGCCAGCCAGGTCGTCCGGCGCCCCAGGGCGAATCCCAGTTTGGCTCATCCGGTTTGGCCCGCTTCCACAAAACGAAATCCAGCGCATCCTGTTTGGATTCATCCACATCCACCCGTGCGCCGGCGCGCAGGTCCTCAATCTTTTTTCCGGACAGGCTGCCATAACCGGCAAAACCGCTGACGTCATAATACACATCACCATTCGGCCCGACATAGGCGGCCTTGTTGTCAATCAAGGTTTGTATCATGTCGATAATGGCCGGCATGGAATGGGTTGCACGCGGCTCCAGATCAGGCGACTGCACATTCAGCGCCTCGGAATCTTCATGCATGGCCTGAATAAAACGCCCGGTGAGTTTGTCGATCGATTCACCATTTTCGTTGGCGCGCTGGATAATCTTGTCGTCGATATCAGTAATATTACGCACGTAGGTCACGTCGTAACCGCTATAGCGCAGGTAACGCACCACGGTATCAAATACCACCAGTACCCGCGCATGACCCAGATGACACAGGTCGTATACCGTCATGCCACATACATACATGCGCACCTTGCCCGGCTCGATGGGCTCGAATACTTCCTTACGGCGTTTCAGGGTATTGTAGATTTCCAACATAATAAATCAGTCTTGTTTTCCGGTTACTGTTGTTTCAGGGCATGCTGCAGGCGCGCCACAATACGCGCTGTACCCAGTAACGGCCACAGGCGAGCCATTTCAGGGCCCGAGGTCTGGCCACTGATGGCGGCTCGCAGAGGCATGAACAATTGCTTGCCTTTGACACCGGCGGCCTTACCCACTGCCCCGGCAAAGGCTCGAAAATCTGTCGGCACCGGTTCAGATTCTTCTGGCGACAGAATATTCAGCGCAGCCTGATAAAACTCACTGCCGGCAGCGGCTATCACCTCAGCGGCATCTTCATTAAAGGGTGGCAGTTCATCGTATACCACCTGTACCCAGTGCGACACATCAGCCGGGAACAGGCAATTGTCTCGTACTGCGTTGATAAAGTCGTGCCGCTGGGTATCGGGTACACGTTGACTAATGCTACGTTGCTGATCATCAGGATATTCACTACACCATTGCCACAGGGTATCGGTATCCGCCTGCTCCAAAGCCAGTTTTTGCCAGTGATCGAGTTGTACCGGGTCAAAGCGGGCCGGTGCGCGCCCCAGTGAACCGAGCGAAAACCCGTTCTGCAGTGCCTCGCTGCTGAGAAAATCATTGCTGCTGTACTGATGCCCTAGCCGTGCCATGTAATTCACCACGGCCGCACTAAAATACCCTGATTCACGCAACGAGCGAATACTGCGGCTTCCGCTGCGTTTCGATAAAGGCGCACCTTTATCGTCAACGATCATCGCGGTGTGTCCATACTGCGGCACCGGTAATTCCAGCGCCTGCAAAATCATCATCTGGCGCGGCGTATTGGACAAATGGTCCTCACCTCGCAGTACATGCGTCACACCCATCAGCGCATCATCGACTGCATTACAGAAGAAAAAGGCTGCACCACCATTAGAGCGCCGGATAATAAAATCTCCGATATCGGCACAGTTAAACTTCTGCGCACCACGCACCCTGTCGTCAAACTGCACATCTCCGCCAGTCGGCACCCTGAAACGCCAGGCCGGTTGCTCACCATTTTGCAGTTTTGTGTCTATTTCTTCTTTCGACAACCCGGCGCAGGTACCGGCGTAGCGTGGTGGTCTGCCACTGGCCAGCTGTGCCTTGCGCGATAACGATAGCTGTTGCGGGGAGCAAAAACAGGGGTACATCAGGTCTTTGTCCTGCAGGTGCTGGTAATGACGCTGGTAAATATCCTGCCTCGCTGACTGGTGATAGGGGCCATTGTCGCCATCACAGCCCGGACCTTCCTGCCAGTGCACGTCGAGCCAGTGCAGGTCCGCTATCAGGGCCTGTTCGTGGCGTTTCTCACTACGATCAACATCGGTATCTTCTATGCGCAATATGAATACCCCCTGTTGACTACCGGCATACAGCCAGTTGAACAGGGCGGTACGCACGTTGCCAAGATGCAGTTCACCCGTCGGGCTGGGAGCAAAGCGTGTTTTGGTTAATTTTGTCATAACACGCCCATGGTAACGGAAAGCGGTGATCGCCTCAAAACA
>DRJJ01000341.1 GCA_011052255.1 Gammaproteobacteria bacterium
TATCGCATCGGCACCCGCCGCAGCGGCATGCAGGCCATCCTGTAGTCGGGTTATTCCACATATTTTAACACGTATATGCATGTTACTGCCTGTACCGGGTTCACGCTATTGTTAACGCGAGAGAAGCTTACAAGAATACCAGATACACTACTGATATGTCAGGAAAAAAAGGGGGCCTCAGGCGCTGCAGGTAATTTATATCGCTCAGGATAATGTGCACTCAGAAAATACAGACCCGCAGCCCGGGCCGTTACCCCTCCCACACTTCTGTCCCTGGCCGCAAGTAACTCAGCCGACCACGACGTTGATTGCTCCCCCTGCCCGATACTGATCAGCACCCCGGCGATATTGCGCACCATGTGGTACAAAAAGGCATTGGCACGAATGTCGATATAGACATACTCGCCCTTGCGTGAAACAGACAGATGTTCGATCGTTCGCACCGCGTGACTGGCCTGGCAGGCCAATGCCCGGTAAGAGGTAAAATCATGCTCACCGAGCAGGTGCTCGCAGGCCTGATTCATACGCTGCTCATCAAGTGGCCCATGGCGCCAGCAAACCTGTTTGCGTAGCAGCGCCGGTCGCGCGAAGGCATTATAGATCACGTAACGGTAACTACGGGCGATAGCAGAAAAGCGCGCATGAAAACCATCATCAATCGACTGCGCCCAGCGTATGCTTATTTCATCCGCCAGGTTGGCATTACCGCCCAGCACCCAGGAACGCTCACTACGCACTGCGTCACTGTCGAAATGCACCACCTGCTGCAGCGCATGCACACCGGTATCGGTGCGCCCGGCACAACTCACGCGCAGCGGGTGATCAGCAACCTGCGCCAGGGCAGCTTCCACTTCTCCCTGCACGGTACGGGTGCCATGCTGTAGTTGCCAGCCGCTATAGCCGGCACCATCATATTCAATCCCAAGAACAATGCGCATCAGAAAAAATAGCGGGGTCTAAAAAGCAATCGGACTGCCACTAGGAGTGCGCAGTCCGACTGGTTTTGGTTACGTTATGGGCTTTCCTATATCTGATCAAGCAAACCCTGAGCATCTTTCTTCTGGTCGTCGTTGCCTTCTTCCATAACCTCATCAAGTATACTGCGCGCACCATCCGGGTCGCCCATATCAATATAGGCTTTGGCCAGATCCAGTTTAGTTGTTATTTCATCCAGCTCGCTGACCCCCGCATCGAAAATATCCGACGAATGGACTTCGACAGTCGGTTCGAATGCACCACCCAACTCGAATTCAGCCGAGTCCTCATCGTTACCGGAACCAGCGGTAGCATCCAGATCAAATTCACCGGTAGCCATGGAATCTGCAATATCTTCAAGTTCTGCAGCCAGATCACTAGCCATCTTTTCTTCGGCTTCATCACCATCTGAAGCCGCAGAACCACTACCCAGATCCAGATCCAGATCCATGTCATCGACGTCAGCTGAAACGATGGTTTCATCATCATCCCCTGCACTTTCTTTCTCGAAGCTGGTCAGGTCGAAGTCCAGATCATCCGCAACTAGTCCGTCACTGGTTTTCGGTTCCACTTCTGCATCCGCCTTCAGATCAGACAGTGGGGCCATATCAAGTATGGTTTCTTCCAGACCATCTATTTCGGATGTGGCCGCTGTATCTTCATCAAATAAATCCGACTCAGGGCACAAATCCATACCCATCTCTTTGACCTTACTCCAGACAGAATCGTCCTGACCACCCAACATTACCTGGAATGCACTGGCCTCTCTTTCAAAATCATCCTGATTGCGAGCGGCATGATAAATTTCCAGTAGTTTCAGCCTAAGCTCATTGCGCTCGGGCTCCAGCTCAATGGCTTCCTGAATCATCGTTTCAGCTGGCTTAAAACGGCCATAGGCCATCAGCACATCAGCTTCGGTAAGTGGATCTGCTTCAGCCACTGCCGTTTCAACATCAACTGAATCAATTTCACTAAGATCAAAACCGCTCATCTGTGAAACGCTGGATATCTCCAGATCAGTTAGCTCGTCATCTGTTCGCGTTTCATCTGTCGACAAAGTTTCCTCGACATCTATGGCTGAATCAGACAGCGGTATCGATAATTCCCCGGAATCAGTCAATATACTTTCCTGGAAATCATCACTTTCACGGCGCCGGCGTACCAAAGACATAAACACAACGATAACGATAAAGCCGAGTACAACTGCCACAATACTCGCAACCACTGGCTGTTCATCAAAATAGGCCAGTACTTCATCTGTGTATGAAGTCAGCGAAGGTTCCTGACCAGGTGTAGATGCAGGTACCGTCTCAGCAGGTATTGCGGCCGGGGCCTTGAATGGATGTGGTGGCAATTCTGACTTTGGCAACGCATCAAGATCGACAGGTTTATACCCTTCTACGGCATTTTGATTAACTGGCGCTCCCGGTGCAGCCGGTTTTGCCTCGATCTGTGGACCATAGTCAGGCTGCTCTTCTGCTATTCCCGGCTCCTGCCCGCTGGCCATTTCATCTGTGGCAGCTTCAGCCACTTTTTCCCCGGCTATATCTGTCTCACCCTGGTCTTCATCAGGGGAAGATACAGGCATTGCAGCTTCTGAGTCCTTTGCCCTTAGATCAGCCAGTGTTTTTTGCAGTGCTGCCAGCTGCTCATCTTTCAGGCTCGCAATACGGGTAACGTTATCTATTTGTTCCTCAAGTGTGGAAATTCGGGAACGTAGTTCGGCATTTTCCTGACGTGATGCTTCAACCGCTTCGTTTGCCAGCGAGAGATCTTTTTGTGTTGTGGTCTGATCTCCACTCTCACCTGACTGTCCGCCAGATGACACACCGGCCGTATCGGATGCCAGTAATTCAAGACGACCACTATCGCCTGCAGTTGAAGAGGCGGCCGCGTCAGCATTGCCAATCCTCCCCTGTTTCCAGTCACGATACTGGCGACCTACTTCAGCACGTGCTTCACGCCGCGAGATGCTGGTAATGCTGTCGTAACCGGGAATATTAAGAGTGTGACCGGCCTTGAGCCGGTTAATATTCTGGCCGATAAAGGCATTCGGGTTTTCATTAAGCAAAGCCAGCATCATCTGCTCGGTGCTGACATCTTCAGCCGGACGAACATCATTCGCGATCTTCCAGAGCGTGTCATTACGACCGGTGGTATAACTGTCGCCATTATAGGACTCGGCAGGAAAAGAGGCTTGTGCCGCTGTGAGCCGACCCGTTCTGGCTGGCGCCACAGACTGTCGTGGCTGAGCAGCCGGTCGGGCTGCTACCGGTGCACGTGTAGGCTGCCGCGCAACCTTGGTGAACGTTGGCGGATCGATTAACAGAGTGTACTCACGCTGAATACGACCACGGCTCCAGTTGACTTCTACAAGAAAATTCAGGAAAGGTGCGCGCATGCGCTTGTGCGTAGTCACCCTGATATACGACTCACCCTTCGCATCCGTTTCTACGCTGAAGCGTAAACTACGCAACACATGCTGAAATTCGACGCCCGACCTTTCGAAGGATTTTCTGGATGCCAGCTGGACCTTCATATCAAGCAGATCTTCGCCAGCGCTAGACACTAATCCGATCTTTGCGCTAAGGGGTTGGTTCAGGTACGAGTCAATTTCGATATCACCAAGACCCAGAGCTAGAGCCAGCCCGGGTAACCAGGCAATGATTATAGCTACTGCAAGTGCAACTCTACGCACTGTCTATGCTCCCTTCTCTTTTATTATATCTGCCTGCGATCTCCAGCAGGCATGAATTAAATGTTGAATTTACTTCATGTTAATGGACTAACTATAGTTTATAAATAGTCTTTTACCAAATTCTGTGCCATTTGAACACGATTATCCAGTTTTCGGCAGAATTTGTAAAAACTATAGCTGATAAGGGTTCTATTACCATTTTTTTTATAGTGACTTGACCTTAAACATCCGCATAAACCTTTACACCTGACACTGATAGTAATGCTACAACCTTCAGTCTTGTAGTATGCACAACATACGACGTAATGGTTCTGCGGCA
>DRJJ01000342.1 GCA_011052255.1 Gammaproteobacteria bacterium
CAGTAGTACTACTTCCAGTCCTTTGTAGTCCTGTTTCAGGCGATCGAGGTTATCGGACTGCGCGCCACGCCAGCCATAGATCGACTGGTCATCATCACCCACCACGGTCAGGCCATTACGATTGCCAACCAGCAGTTGTAATAACTGGTACTGGCTAGTGTTGGTGTCCTGGTATTCATCTACCAGCAGATAGCGGATGCGGTCGCGCCATTTTTCCAGTGTGTCCTGGTGTTCACTGAACAGCTGTAACGGGCGGCTGATCAAGTCGTCGAAATCAAACGCATTATAGGTGTGCAGGTAATGGCTGTATTGCAGGTAAAGCCGTGCTGCTGCCAGCTGTTTTTCGTCGGTGGCATCGGCATAGGCCTGTTCGGGTGAGACCGCGCCATTTTTCCAGGACGAGATCTGCCAGTGTATCGCCTGTGCCTGTTCGAATGCCTGCAGGCCGGTTTTGCGCATCAGTTCCTGTACCAGCGAGGCACTGTCCTGGCCGTCATACAGGGTAAAGCTTTTGCGGTAACCCAGCTGACGATATTCGCGCCGCAGTATGTCCAGCCCCAGACGATGGAAGGTGGATACGCGCAGGCCATCGCATTCCAGCCCCGATTTTTCCAGCCGTTGTTTCATTTCACGCGCGGCCTTGTTGGTAAAGGTCAGTGCGGCGATATGTTTGGGCTGGTATTCACCCTTGCGAATCAGGTGTGCAATTTTTTCGGTGATCACACGGGTTTTACCACTGCCGGCCCCGGCCAGCACCAGTAATGGCCGGTCGGTACACTGGATGGCTTTTTTCTGGCGGGAATTGAGTTGTAACTTCATATAAACGGCCTTTGGCATGGCATGACTACCAAAGGCAACAGGCCGAAGGTTAACCACATTGTAATGAAATCAGGGTTTGCTGAGAAGTGCCAAATTGTCTTAATGACGATTGATATTTTATGAGAGAATAATGTCATAGTTAGGGGTGGGTTCCAGTCCCGCTAAGTCATATAATAGAATCCGTGAACGAATCAATTAGTTGGAGTAGATAATCATGAGCCAGGCAGGGTTGCCGACCGATTTACCCGCGTTGCAGGCCAGTATTGCCCACCAGCGGGAGTCGCTGAAGGAATTACTGCAACAGCCATTGGCCGAAATGGCACAACGTTGTGCGGGTGTGTGGCCAAAACGTGATGAATTGAACCAGTTATGTCTTGAAGGGCTAAAAACCTTCCCGTACTGCATGTTTATGTATGTGCTGGATAAACAGGCGGTACAGATTTCAGATAATGCCTCCCAGTACGGCTTGCAAACCGAGCACTTGGCGCGTGACCGTTCACAGCGTCCGTACGTACTCGACATGAATCCGGATCGGGATTTTAATCTGTCCGGTTCCTATATCAGCTTGCATGCCCGGCGTCCGTCCATCACGGCCATGCAGAGCATCCGGGATAATGCCGGTGAATTGCTCGGTTACCTTGGCGCTGATTTTGACTTGCGTGACTTGCCTCTTTCCAGTGAGGTTTATGAAGAGCCGGTTGGTTGGCGACAGATGAAGGGCGACCCGGCGATACGGGGTGGGGTGTTTGCACAAACCCGTTCGGAAAGCCTGATGGACCAGCACATGGATACCTCGCTGGCTATCATGGAAGAAATGATTCTGGAACGTGGCGTGTTCCACGGCAAGCTGCATTTTTCCAGTAGCCGCATGACCATCTGGTTGTACGATGATCCTTATCGCTATCGCATACTTGAGTTTGATGCGTTACAAAACCCGGATGTGTGCCTGGCCTACCCGCATCGTGAATACCCTAAAGGTTCGCTGATACCAGAAGAGGCAGTCAGACCGATACTGGAACAGTTTCGTGCGCTGCGTTTTGCCGATGATACGGTTTATCTGCGCTCGGGTTCGCTGAACCTGTTTAACGGGGTGGTGTCGTTGACTTTTTCATGTGACGGTTCGCATTACGTCTCTTATGATACCTTCCTCAATAAAGGCCTGTCGTTCTGGATTGGTTCTGACGGCCAGCTGCCGTGATTGCTGATTGCTTTTGATGTAAAGTAATCCCTTCTCCCTTAGGGAGAAGGTTAGGATGACGACGGCATGGACGCCGTCGGTAGGGTAACGCATGGAGCAGTTGCCGAGGGGATAAATATAATATTGCATTACCCATTCTTGATCCCCTCACCCCAACCCTCGGTAACTGCGTCCTGCGTTACCCTACCGGCTACATCCGTGTAGCCGTCTCCCTCAGGGACGACTCCAGGGATGGAGGAGGTAGGGCGAAGTTTGGAACCCGAGCCGAGAGGGGGTTTTGGACAGCATTGAATCTAATGCGATTAATGCCCCAATTACGATAACAAAAAACCTGAGCACACCGCGCTAACGGAAAAGGAGCACACAGGTGCCCGAGTCAAGCAGCATACTGGCGATACTGGGTCTGGCCTTCGGCCTGGGGCTGACCCATGCACTGGATGCCGATCACATCATGGCGGTATCCAGCCTGTCTGGAAGCCGCGCGAGTCTGCGCGACACCCTGCATTTTTGTGGACGCTGGGCCATTGGTCATGGCCTGACGCTGTTACTGATCGGATCAGCCGTACTGCTGCTGGGTATGGCGCTGCCGGCTGAATTAAGCCAATTGGCCGAAATGGCCGTTGGCTGGGTGCTGGTTGGCCTGGGTCTGTACGTATTCTGGAGCCTGCGACGAACACAGGCGCATTTGCATTACCATCATCATGACGGGGTTGCGCGCCACGCTCACTGGCATCAGCACGATCACCTTCCTGCAAGCAGCGATGACCATCATTCCCACCGGCATCATGGCGCAGTGATGGTCGGTGTACTGCACGGCATGGCCGGTTCCGCACCCTTGCTGGCGATACTGCCGCTGGCCACGCAAAGCTCGCCCTGGTACGGCATGGCATATCTGCTGATGTTTTGTGTGGGCGTGTTACTGGCGATGCTGGTATTCGGTGGTGCGCTGGGCTCAGTGTTTGGCTGGCTCAACCGCAAGGGCCACACGGCTGTGCGGCTGGTACGCGCCAGCGTGGCACTGGGCACAATCACTCTTGGCGCCTACCTGATTACAGGATATGCCGCATGAATGGCTGCCCGGTACAGACCGACACAAGTGGCTGGCAGGCCAGTCTGCAACTGGGTTTCGAACGGCGTGGTGCGCGTACTGTGCTGGCACACCGGTTGCACCGCGGGCCGCTGGGTGTACAGCGCGCGTTTTACCCGGAACAGGGTTGGCCACATGTCTACATCCTGCACCCACCCGGCGGCGTAGTCGGTGGTGATGTGCTGAATATTGACGTTACACTGCAAGCCGGGGCCCAGGCACTGGTGACGTCTCCGGCTGCGGCCAAGTTTTATCGCAGCGCGGGTGAGCAGGCGCAGTTGCATCAGCACCTGAAGTTACATGGCAATGCGATGCTCGAATGGCTGCCGCAGGAAACCATTTATTACAGCGCGGCCGAAGTCGATGCCCGCACCCGGGTCGAGCTGGATGCCGACAGCCGCTTTATCGGCTGGGACATGTTTTGTCTGGGTCGGCCGGCAGCCGGTGAAGGCTTTACTCAGGGTCATATCAGTCAGCGTCTGGAGATCTGGCGCGAAGGCATGCCGTTATGGCTGGAACAGGCCGCGTTTGCCGGGGATGGCGAGATGCTGGATGCGCGCTGGGGCATGGCAGGTCGGGCATTGGCCGCGACACTGGTGGCGGTGGGAGATACCGATGGACTGGCCGAACAGATACACCAACAGGTTAGCGCCACAGAGGGCGACCACTTTGCAGTCAGTCAGCTGGATGATGTGCTGGTGTGCCGTTATCTGGGCACCGAGGCACAGCGCGCGCGACAATGTCTGGCATCCGCCTGGCGCATAATAAGACCTCAGGTAATGGGCCGAGCTGCCTGCGAGCCACGAGTCTGGAATACATAATAACCATCACGCTGATCGAGCAAGAGAGGACAGGCAATGGAGCTATCACCAAGAGAAAAAGACAAGCTACTGGTATTCACCGCCGGCCTGGTGGCCGAGCGCAGGCTGGCACGCGGCCTGAAACTGAACTACCCGGAGGCGGTGGCCTATATCAGCGCCGCGATACTCGAAGGCGCACGCGATGGCCAGACCGTTGCCGAGCTAATGAGTTATGGCACCACCTTGCTCAACCGTGACCAGGTGATGGACGGCATCGCCGAGATGATCCCGGAAGTGCAGGTCGAGGCCACCTTCCCGGACGGCACCAAGCTGGTGACCGTGCACGCACCGATAGTATAAAGGAGCGAACAGATGATACCCGGAGAAATCATAACCGCCGACGGCGAGCTGGAACTGAACGTCGGCCGCCAGACCCTTACGGTCAATGTAGCCAACAGCGGCGACCGACCGATACAGGTGGGCTCGCATTATCACTTTTATGAAACCAACAGCGCGCTGGCATTCGACCGCGAGGCCGCGCGCGGCTTCCGGCTGAACATCGCCGCCGGCACATCGATACGATTCGAACCGGGCCAGAGCCGCGAGGTAGAGCTGGTGGCCTATGCCGGTGAACGCAAGGTGTATGGCTTTAATGGCAAGGTCATGGGCGCACTGGAGCCACAGTCATGAGTCGCATTAACAGAAGAGCCTATGCGGAAATGTTTGGCCCAACCACTGGCGACCGCGTACGCCTGGCTGACACCGAACTGTGGATACAGGTTGAGGACGACAAGACTCTGTACGGCGAAGAGGTCAAGTTTGGTGGCGGCAAGGTAATCCGTGACGGCATGGGGCAAAGCCAGCGTTGTTCCGATGAAGTGGTTGATGTGGTGATCACCAACGCACTGATACTCGACCACTGGGGCATCATCAAGGCCGATATTGGTATCAAGGACGGCCGCATCAGCGCGATCGGCAAGGCCGGTAACCCGGATATTCAGCCCGGTGTCGATATCGTGATCGGGCCGGGCACCGAGGCGATTGCCGGTGAGGGTCAGATCCTGACCGCGGGTGCGATCGATGCGCATATTCATTTTATCTGCCCGCAGCAGGTCGAGGATGCGATGATGTCTGGCGTTACCACCATGCTCGGTGGCGGCACCGGGCCAGCGGCCGGCACCAACGCGACCACCTGTACACCGGGGCCGTGGAATATTCAGCGCATGTACCAGGCGGTGGAAGAGTTGCCGATCAACTTCGGTTTTCTGGGCAAGGGCAATGCCAGCCTGCCGGCGCCACTGGAAGAACAGCTCAAGGCCGGTGCGATGGGCCTGAAACTGCATGAAGACTGGGGTACCACGCCGGCCGCGATTGATAACTGTCTGAGTGTAGCCGAGGAATATGATGTACAGGTCGCGATCCACACCGACACGCTGAATGAATCCGGTTTTGTCGAAGACACGCTGGCCGCGATGAAGGGCCGCGCGATCCATACCTATCATACCGAGGGTGCTGGTGGCGGCCATGCGCCGGATATCATCAAGGCCTGTGGCGCGGCCAATGTGTTGCCGTCGTCGACCAACCCGACGCGGCCGTACACGGTTAACACTATTGACGAGCATCTCGATATGTTGATGGTGTGCCATCACCTCGACCCGAACATTGCCGAGGACATCGCATTCGCCGAATCACGCATCCGCCGCGAGACCATTGCGGCCGAAGACATCCTGCATGATCTGGGCGCGTTCTCAATGATCGCATCGGACTCACAGGCCATGGGCCGCATCGGCGAAGTGATTACCCGCACCTGGCAGACCGCGCACAAGATGAAGGTACAGCGTGGCAGTCTGGCCGGCGACCCGAGCGAGCACGATAACTTCCGTGCCAAACGCTACATCGCCAAGTACACCATTAATCCGGCACTGACCCACGGCATTGCCGACGAGGTCGGTTCGGTCGAGGTCGGCAAGCTGGCCGATCTGGTGCTGTGGAAGCCGGCCTTCTTCGGCGTGAAGCCGTCGATGATTATCAAGGGCGGTATGATCGTTGCGGCACCCATGGGTGATCCGAATGCATCCATTCCAACACCACAACCGGTACATTATCGGCCGATGTTTGGCGCTTTGGGCGGCGCGCGCAGCGCGACCTGTGTGAGTTTTGTATCGCAGGTGGCCTTGCAGCATGATATGGCCGAAAGCCTGGATCTGAAAAAACGTCTGGTCGGTGTGCGTGGCTGCCGGACGATACGCAAGCAGGACATGATTCATAACGATTTGCAGCCAAAGATCGAGGTAGATCCACAAACCTACGAAGTGCGCGCCGATGGTGAGTTACTGGTATGCGAACCGGCACAGGAGCTGCCGCTGGCGCAGCGCTATTTTTTGTTTTAATGATGGTCACATAATGCCGGATATGGGATGAGTATTGCCTGCTAAAGACGCGCTATTCGCCATCCGTGGCCGCTCGACTGCCGCGTCCTTGCGGCAGACGGTCTTTAGCAGGCAATACTCATCCCATATCCTACTTTTACTGGTTCCCACGCTCTGCGTGGGAATCCATACAACGCTCAGGCCGGGGCAGTATGCATTCCCACGCAGAGCGTGGGAATGAGAGATAGATGTAGGTCGGGTTAGCGCAGCGTAACCCGACATAATACTGCCAACCTGACGTCGGGTTACGCTGCGCTAACCCGACCTACGGTACTTTACGATACCATCGTGAGAAAAAAGTTTAGTACGATTACCTATATGGATAGTAGTGAGCAATGATAGAAGTACACACCATACTGGAACAACCCGAGCCAGCCGATGCGGTGCTAACCCTGAGTTTTCAGGACCGCCAGCGCAGCCGCTTACGGGCAAAACTGGACAACGGCGAAGAGATCGGCTGGATGCTGCCGCGCGGACAGGTGTTACGCGATGGCGATTGCCTGCGTGCCGACAATGGCCAGGTGATCGAGGTGCGCGCCGCGCCTGAAACCGTATCTACTGCCCGTGCAGATAACCCGTTGCTACTGGCGCGTGCGGCCTATCATCTCGGCAACCGCCACATGCCGTTGCAGATCGGCGAGGGCTGGTTGCGTTATCATCATGACCACGTGCTGGACCACATGGTCGAGGAAATGGGCTTACAGATCACGCAGGAACAGGTCGCGTTTGAACCTGAGGCCGGTGCCTACAGTGGCGGCCATCATGGTGGACACGGACATGAGCACAGTCATGACTGAGCCAACACAGGCCGTGCCTTCCGTACCGATGCCCTTATTACAACTGGTCAGCCCGGCCTTGCCGGTTGGCGCCTATGCTTATTCACAGGCGCTGGAATACGCGGTCGAGGCCGGCTGGATCACGACAGAACAACAGGCCGCCGACTGGATAACAGGCCTGCTGTCACATTCACAGGCATGTCTGGATGCACCGGTATTATTCCGCCTGCACACCGCATGGCTGGCTGACGATACAGAGCAGGTGATGCGCTGGAATCATTACCTCTATGCCAGCCGTGAATCGGCCGAGTTGCAGGCAGAGGACTACACGCTGGCACGTGCACTGACACGCTTGCTGGTTGATCTCGATATAGATCGGGCGCTAGCGCTCAAACAACAAAGCCGTTTAAGCTACGCCTGCCCGTTTGCACTCGCCGCTGTACAATGGCAGATTAGCG
>DRJJ01000343.1 GCA_011052255.1 Gammaproteobacteria bacterium
TGCAACACCCTGTAGCACTGGATTCATTTCAGGGCAGGTGGCTTCAGATTAATAAAAATGATCGTTTGTGTATAGGCTCAAAAGGTTTTGGACAAAATAACAGACTAGGTGATGGCGTATTGACAGGTGACCGTGTATGGGATGTCCAAAGTAAATTCAGGATTAAAATTGGCCCGATTAGCTATGCTCAACATGAAAAATTATTGCCTGATACCAGGGGGTTCAAAAAACTTGAGCAGTTGATCAGGGCTTATGTGCCAGCACATCTTTTGATTGAACTGCAATTTCTGATTGAGGACAAGTCTCAGAATAAGCAAAAGCCACTAGGTAACACCTTAAGGCTGGGATGGAACTCATGGTTAAACTGTCAGAAGACACAGACACGTACAGCAACAGTCTGGCTCGGGTAATAATATTCCCTGCGAAGGGATATGACTATTCAGGAATGGAAACATTGAAACGGAGTTAATATGGAATTCGATCAGTTAATAAATCATATGTCAGAAGATTGTAAGGATCTGTTTGAAAAAGCGGTTGCCACAGCTTCTTCCAGGTCGCACTTTTCTGTAGATCTGGAGCACTGGTTATGGCAAATGCTGGATGAACAGGATGCTGAACTTATACCTGTTCTACAGCATTTCAATATTTCACAGGAACACCTTTTAGCTGATATCCAGTCTGCCCTGGAAGCGCTTAAAACAGGCAATGAGGGGTTTCCAAAAATTGCCCCCGATATAGCAAGATTGTTATTTGAGGCCTGGATGATAGCCTCTTCACAATATTCATTGCTTGAAATACGTTCTATACACGTATTACTGGCACTGGTAGAGAATGATGTATTGCGTCTTCGCATTCAAAAGATATCGCCTTCCTTAGGTGCTCTTCATGGAGAAGAAATTCGCACTCAGTGTGAAGCGCTACTTGAAAGAAAAGCTCAGGTCACTAGCAACACAGAATCCGGATCTTTGACAAAAACCCCTGCGCTGGACCAGTTCACTATTGATCTAACAGCTGAAGCAAAGGCAGGAAAAATAGATCCAGTATTAGGTCGTGATAACGAAATTCGTCAAATGATTGATATTCTTTGTCGTCGCAGACAAAATAACCCGATCCTTACCGGTGAGGCTGGTGTAGGTAAAACGGCCGTTGTCGAAGGGCTGGCATTACGCATTGTAACAGGTGATGTCCCGGATAATCTTCAGAATGTCTCTCTGCGTAGCCTCGATATGGGTTTACTGCAAGCCGGAGCGGGCGTGAAGGGTGAATTTGAAAATCGCCTGAAAAATGTAATTAAGGAAGTACAGAATTCCCCCCGGCCTGTCATATTGTTCATAGATGAAGCTCATACACTGATCGGTGCAGGTAACCAGGCCGGTGCAGGGGATGCAGCAAACCTGTTAAAGCCCGCTTTGGCGCGTGGAGAACTGCGCACTATCGCTGCAACAACGTGGGCAGAATACAAAAAATATATTGAAAAAGATGCCGCGCTAACAAGACGATTCCAGGTAGTCAAGATAGAGGAACCGGATGCAGAACAGGCTATTATTATGTTGCGCAGTATGGTCGAGATGCTTGAAAATCATCATAGTGTGGTGATACTTGATGAGGCAGTTGAGAGCGCTGTTAAACTATCACAACGATATATCGCAGGACGTCAACTTCCTGATAAATGCGTTAGCCTTCTTGATACAGCCTGTGCACGCGTTAACCTGGGGTTATGCACAACACCCGCCTCAATTGAAAACAGGGAGCATATGCTCGATAATCTGGCAACAGAGATAACCCGTATCAAACGTGAACAGGCCAGTGGTTATGAACATGAAGAAGATATCACCGAGCTCGAAGTCAAAAAAGTTTTCGTCGAAGCGGAGCGACATTCACTTGAAGGGAGCTGGAAAGAAGCAAAGGAACTGATTAAGCAGATATCAACACTCAGGCGAGAAATTGAGCTTGCGCACTCAGATGAATCAGATGTAAAACACGATACAAGCTCTCCAGCAAAAGATATAAAGACGTACCAGGCAGAATTAAAGAAGAAAAGAACCCAGCTTGTGGCTCTGCGCAAACAACTTGCAGACCTGCAGACCGACACGACCATGATCTATGAATGCGTTGATACCAGTGTGATCGCTGAAGTAGTGGCAGACTGGACAGGTATCCCTGTTGGCCGGATGCAGTCAGATGAGATTAACTCTGTGTTGCGCTTGCAAGATCATCTTGAGGAAAGGGTGATCGGGCAGACTCATGCGTTAGAAATGATAGCCAGACACATGCAAACCGCACATGCGAAATTGACCGATCCACGTCGCCCGTTAGGCGTGTTTATGCTTGCAGGCCCCAGTGGCGTCGGTAAAACAGAAACGGCCCTGGCATTGGCTGAACGTTTATATGGATCAGAGCGTAATATTACTATAATCAACATGTCCGAGTTCAAAGAGGAACATAAGGTCTCGTTGCTGATGGGCTCTCCTCCGGGCTATGTCGGCTATGGAGAGGGTGGCTTGCTCACAGAAGCGGTTCGTCGTAAACCCTATAGCGTTGTTTTACTTGATGAAATAGAGAAAGCACACCCGGGTGTTCAGGACATCTTTTACCAGGTGTTCGACAAAGGTATGTTACGAGACGGTGAAGGACGTGATATCGACTTTAAAAATACGGTTATTATCATGACCAGTAATACCGCCAGCGAACAAATCGAGAAGTTATGTATTGACCCTGACACACGCCCTACACCTGAAGCGATGGTGGAAGCGATAGCACCCAGTCTAAGAGAAGTGTACAAGCCTGCTTTTCTTGGCCGCATCAATGTTATTCCGTACTATGCACTAGATGAAGTGGCGTTGGGTAATATTGCGCGTATTCAGCTTGATGCTATCAAGCAACGTGTACACGATAACTACCAGACACATCTGACATATACTGATTCACTGATTGAGCATATTACATCTCAATGTCAGCAATCAGATACCGGTGCCCGCCAAATCAACGCTGTACTAACAAATACGCTTTTACCAGACCTGTCGGAGGCAATCCTCAAACATCTGGCGAGTAACAAACCGCTGGTATCAGTAGAGGTTGGCATTAAGAAAAACTCTGTATTTGATATTAAAATAAAGCAAGCTAAACAACGAAATAAGAGTAAAAAAGTGACACAGGTCACACTTAAAAAGCAGAGAAAAAATGTGAAATAAATGCCACATTATTCTTGGATGTTAAGGAAAAATGTGAGAAGATTTAGGCACAGGTTGTCAATATGATAACAGCCTAAGTACAAGTCGCATGACGTGACTTGATGGAATCACTGATAGAGTCAGGACGACATGGATAAAGTATCAACAAACCCTGGAATATTGCAAAAACACGTTTGGTATACTGCTTGATAGCGGTTTGCTTACGTATGCCTTGCTGATATTGCCTGTTTTGATACACGTCATGCGTTTTACTTTTTCAGCGATAACTTAATCGTAGAACCAGTACCACAAGGAAGATATATCATGTCTCTATTTATGCAAATTGCAGGTATTAATGGCGAATCATCTGATTCAAATCACAAAAACTGGATGGATGTACAAACAATGCAGTGGGGTGTTAGCCGCCAGATTACATCATCGAGCTCTACCAAGAATGATAGAGAGTCATCAAATGCTGTAATCAGTGATTTACACGTTACTCGTCATATGGACAGCTCCACTCCCAGTGTTTTTATCGAAGCAAGCTGCGGTAAAGGTAAGGATATCACTATCCACATGACCAAAACCGGTAGCGGTACAGGAGCAGACGTTTTTATGGAATATAAACTGAAAAATGCGTTAATCAGCTCTTATGATGTAAGTAGTGATACTAACGATACAGATCGTCCTACTGAAAACCTTACAATCAGCTTCATTGACGTAGAGGTTAAATACACACCTTATGATGAAGATGGCAATGCACTGGCTGCAATTGCTGTAGGTTTCGATACTGCTACAAACACCAAGCGTTAATATTAGCCTGGATCTGGCAGGAGCATGTTTGCTCTTGCCAGTTTTTTATCTGACTGCTACTAATAGATGCATATATTCTTTGAAGTACTAAACATTTTTGTGGTGGTACGGTTTTATATGCCTGTATTCTTCCAAATGTCAGGTTATACTGAATTTGTTATGTAGAACAGGAGGTTAATAAGAAAATGTCTTCGGCTATTTTAAATAAACTTCAAGAATTACAAGAGCCGTCAGGTAAGCATTTAGACCAGGTGGCAATTACTTATATTCATGATAATTCCCTCCCGTATGCTTTGGTCAAACAGGTGCAAGTCGCCAACGCTAAGTGGGCAGTTGTGCCTCGAAATGGAGCGGCTTCGCTGTCGCAACTAAACAACATTCAATCTGTTAGAAAAGTGTCAACCATTCCTGCCGGAATTGATAGTGCTACGACCAATCGGTTAAATATGGCTCTGCTTGGCGGAACCAGTTATCCTGTATTAACAGCTGTCTTGGGTGTTGCTGCAGGGTTGGGTTCTATGGGTGCAGGCCTGTTATTTTCAGCACTAACAACCGGAATAAGTCTGACCAAGACCAGTCGACGTGTATTGGCGCGGGCAGGAGACGAAATCTGGCACGTTGAAGAAATTGGTAAATATAAGAAATTAGCCACTTATGTTTCTTCTTTTATCCTGGTTGATCCATACCGAAAGCAAGCTCCCGGTAAAGGCTGGTTGCTTCATGAATCAAGAGATGAGTTGATATTGAGTTGATGAAAATTGTAATTAAATCATATATATTTGCAGTAGACTGCTTTGATGTGAATCCTGAAAGGACAATCTATTTATGATAAAGTTACATAAAATTGGTGTTCTTGTATTAGTAAACTTCTTTATTAGTATTTTACTAATTTCATGTGAATCTTCCGCTTCAGGTAAAGCTGTCTCCAAATATGACCAGCTATGTCAAATATATAAAGAAGTGGTATCAATGCCAGTAGAACTTCGCGTGAAAGAGGGGACACTAGTGCAAAGGGTGCAAAATGAGCTGCCTGACTTCTTTAATAAGAATTATACTTACATAGCTAGAGCCGACGCGGATCAGCGTTACCCGTTCATAAAAAAATTAGCAGAGGAAGAATTAAAAAGCAAGTGGTCATGTGAGGTTATGCAATCATACTACGATAATGAATTTTCCAGGCCTGCTAAAAACTGATTATCTATTTTCTCTTTTATTACGGGTCACCAAACTGAGTATCTCATCAGCAGTCTTGTTTAATTTACGCCTTTGCTTTTTGTATCTACCTTTACGCTTGTAATATCTTGCCTTGCTTCTGAATTGCTCTGCCAGGTCCTGATGAGCCTTGATTAAAGGCGGGTAAGTACCCGGTATCTTATGACTGAACACTTCCAGTTCCAGCTTCAGTGCATACAGTTTTTTGTCTTTCCAGGCATCCTTGATTCTGGCTTCGATGGTATTGAAATAGGGGGCCCAGAAATGTGCCGCAGCAAGTTGTGGATATTCTCTTGCCTGGTCTTGCGAGCTGCGCTCATACTGCGCTAATGCCTGCGCCGCTTCGATCTGAAGTGGGTCTATCTTTATCCGTGTCTTTTTAGGTGCTGGAATCGTCAGCGGCAGTTTGTCTTTGAAGGATATTAACTGATCAATACGAACATAATGATATTCTTTATAAGCCGCATTTAACTCATTGATAAATCGGGTTATAAGCTGTTTATTTATTTGAGGTATCTGGAGACCGAAACGGCGTATTTTTCCAGCTGTTCGTTGAATGATCTCACTATCTTTATTCGTAAAAGTGGCATCATCGAGCTGCTCACTGTATTTGAGTAGCAGGGCAGAACCGTATTCCTGTCGCTCGTGTTTAATTAATTTTTCGGTATTAATCAGCTTTGCAGAGTCAGGATAGTATTGTCTGGTTTCTTTAATAATCCCGGCTAACGATGTGTAGTCCGGGATATCCGGACTGCTGTAAAGTTTTTGTTTTACTTCGGCAACAGTATCATCAATAAGCGGTGACCGGATGTGCTGATAAACGGCATTCCTGAAAAGAACAGCTAATCCCTGGGTGTTATTTAACACCTTGATGCGCTCCAGTGGTGGTGTCTGCTGCAGGCGATCGATCAGATCAGTTGCCTGCGTCATTTCATCGCTCAGGGTTGCCAAATGTTCTTCGGTAGTCTTGTGCTGGTTAAATGAGCCTACTGCCCTTTCTAGCATGTACCCGGATAGAGAGAGCGACAATATAAGGACAGCGAGGCCCGACCAGATGTGGCGAGCACGCGTAAATGATCTCATGAAGCGATTGATATCGGAATAACGAGCTTTTTGACTGAATGACAGGGCTTTCTTGAGCACAAACCATTGCCATATATTTACAGCCTTAAGCCGTTTAGGTCTGAGATTCTCCTGTTCCGCTGCATCGGCAGTTACCCGGTTATAGGGGAGATGGCCTGCGAGCATTTCATACAGAGTACAGGCAAAAGAATAGACATCGTCACTCGCAGTAGCAGGCTGGTCTTTTAATGTTTGCGGACTTGCATACACTGGGGTAAAACCGGAGTAGTTTGCCTCGTTAGCCTGCTTTTTAGTACGGGCTGCGTGACTATTAGGGCGCGCGGTCCCGAAATCGATAACTTTTATCTTGCCTTCAGAAGACAGGAAGATGTTGCCGGGTTTCACATCGGTGTGTACCACACCCTGGCTATGCGCATAATGGAGTGCGCTGGCAGCAGGTATAGCTATTCTTATGGCCTGGCTGTATCTGAGCTTATTATTTACGCTACGCTGCAGACGCATGGAGAGGGGTTCACCGGTCAGGTACTCCATGGTGACAAAGCAATGCTGGCTGTCACAGTCGAAATCATAGACCTGTACAATATTAGGATGGGCCAGATTTCGGGTGCTCAGGGCTTCATGCAATGCTATTTCTGATGGTGAAGTTGAATCATCCAGGCAGTGCCGGGTGACTTTCAGCACTATTTCTCTGGCTTCATCTGTACTCATAGTGGCCAGCAGGTCACGAGCCTTGTAGATATAGCTGGTGCCACCGGTCGCGATCAGGCTGGTCAGGAGGAAGCGTTTTTTCAGTACGGTGCCCTTGGGTAGGGCCTCATCAGTCACGATGTTATGGTCAGGAGTATCTGCGGCCCTCTTCTTATCAGTTCTGGGGCTGGTTTTCGATGATCCATCCTTGTTCATTGGCACTCCCGTCGATTTTGCTCAAATAGCCCAAAGGCTCGCCTGATTTTTTGTGAGCAGGATAGCTCATCATACCTTTATAATGCACCTGTCCGAGCCAGAATGAGCTTTTATAATACAAGTAATAGGGTTATATTGAAACATTAGCCAAATCTAGTGCAGATAACACTTGCAGGTATTGTCCAGATTGTTATTATTAACACTAGGAAGAGTCAGGACACACAGTATTTTAATATCAGGTGTCTTGCAAGATCGCCACACAAGCGGGAACATCTAAAGCGTTTGTCGGCATACATGGAGGTAGTCATCATGCAAGGTAATCAGAACGTAGCTGGTATATTAGACCAAAATTCTGGCGTTGCAAACAATCTGAAGCTGGAGCTTCTAAACCCCCAACATACACAGTCTGGCCAGAAACCCGATATGGTTTTTGATGAACAGGGTGGTGTTATTGGGCGTGGTAGCGACTGTGACTGGATCCTGCGCTGCACACGACGCCTGATCTCCCGTCGTCACGCAATTATTAGCTACCTTGATGGGCAATACTATATTCAGGATGCCAGTTCCAATGGCATCATGCTGAATGACTCTTCAGAACCTATTCCTCAAGGCATGTGTACCCCACTGCAAGAAGGCGACATCATCTTCATTGGTGATCTGTCAATCGGGGTTGGTATTGTGGACGCTGATAGTCAAGCCATTGATAACCAGATTGATCAGCAGGTATTTGCGCCAGATATGTCTGACGATATCGATACCCCTGTTTTCATTAACAAGATGCCAGTTCGGGATATCCAGCATGAGTCGCTGGATAGGAGTATGGTGCAGGAGGCCGATCAAGATATTGGCCGCATAGCACGACAGACAGCTGAACTCGGGCGTCCTGGTGATCATTTTGAGCCGCCCAAGGCACTTATTCCGGATAACTGGGACCTTGATATTTCTGCGTATTCTAAAACGCCTTCTGATGTTGTAGAAGCGACATCCACACCCAGTTTTAGTGAAAAAAATACTATCACTGATGCGCTTATTACAGGGATGGGGCTGTCGGGTAAAGGGGTAAACAACTTATTAAACCCGGAAGCAA
>DRJJ01000344.1 GCA_011052255.1 Gammaproteobacteria bacterium
GATCAGACCATCCTGGGCAGCCGTCAGTGCCTGACTGGCCTGCTGGATATTTTTTTCAGATAATGAAGTGAGGGCAGATTCAACTTTTTCAAGTGTTGCGGTAACAGGCATATCGACATAGCTGTACTGCAGTTCGATAGCGACAGTCTTGAGTGCTGTAACGACTTTTTTATGGTTTCCGCTAATTGCATCCAGGTGTGTTTTTCCCAGTTGCTGTTTTATTTGGTCAGTGATCACCACTTCTTCATCAACACCGAGTTGCGTATAAATAGGCAACAGATCTGAGGTATTGTTGTCCTCGGCGATAATATCTGATTCCAGTTTGGTAAGCAGTTCCTTAGCCTGCTCCAGGTATTGATGTGCTTCGTCACCGTGCTGTTCGGAAAGTAGCTGACGTGCTGCAACGATGTATGACAAGGCCTGTCGGCCATTTTGTGCCAGTGCGTGAGCCTGTACGATTTGTTGCTGTTCGGGTGTTAACGCGGTGTGCTCGCTGGTTGTGGCAGCTGTTGCTGGTGCAGAGCTTGATGTCGTGGCTGAGACGGCTGTGACACCAAGTGACGTGGCTGCAAGAAGAAGTATGGTAGCGGCTGATTTTTTAGCGGTAGTGTGCATGGGCTTATCCTCGTTTCAGTTGAAAACCTTGACGGGGTTGCTTGACGAGTATGTGTTGCAACGCCGACTTCGAGTACAACAATACCTTGCACGGGTTAAACTGGAGGTGGAGGGAGGATTAAGATTCGTTAATGTTTATGCTGCGGGTTACAGGAAATTCGCAACGAACCCGAAGATACCAAAGACATGAAATTACGCAACATACTAATCGAAGGAGTCCCTTCTCCCTCAGGGAGAAGGACAGGATGAGGGGATAGATAATACAATGAGTTATCTATTCTTATTCCCTCACCCCAACCCTCTCCCTAAGGGAGAGGGGGTATATGGGTTAGTAGTGGGTTACAGGAAATTCGCAACAGATCCGGAGGCCGGGATGGTTGTCTTCCAACGTCAGATTCATACCATGTATTTTCGCTACAGCCGCCACCAGGCTTAGACCCAGGCCG
This sequence comes from Gammaproteobacteria bacterium, assembly GCA_011052255.1. Taxonomy (GTDB): domain Bacteria; phylum Pseudomonadota; class Gammaproteobacteria; order DRJJ01; family DRJJ01; genus DRJJ01. The sequence continues at coordinate 1,062 of DRJJ01000344.1, forward strand.
TTGCCCGGGGTGGTGCGACTTTTTTCCAGCCGGTAAAAGCGCTGGAATACCTGTTGCCGTTCCTGTTCGGGAATGCCGGGCCCACTGTCGGCAACAGTGATGCCGCCACGGTCGGCATGCTTCTCAAGGGTGATTTCAATTCGCCCTTGCTGCGGGGTGTACTTGATGGCGTTGTCCAGCAGGTTGGTCATGGCCTGGAACAGCAGGTCACGGTCGCCCAACATGCATACACCGTCATCTGCCTGAAGACTCAGTGACAGGTTTTTTTCTTCTGCCAGTGGTTCGTATAGTTCAAGCACATCGTGCAGTAACGTAGCCATGTCTGTTTCGTTAAACGCCTCCTGATGCTGCCGGGTTTCGATGCGGGCGATGCGTAACAGTGCGTTGAAAGTGTTCAGCAATCCATCGGCATCGGCGATGGCCTGTTCCGTCAGGGAAGGATCCTGCTGGCTTTTTTCCTGTTCATCACGTAGCAGCTCAAGTCGGTTGCGCAGGCGTGCCAATGGCGTACGCAAATCGTGAGCAATGCTGTCGGAGACGCGTCGAACGCCTTCCATCAGTTCTTCGATCTGGTCAAGCATATTATTGAGATTGCCGGCCAGTGAATCAAATTCATCACCACTGTGTTGCAGGGTGATGCGGCGCGACAGATCGCCGTTAATGATCTCACGACTGGTGATGTTAATGGCCTCAAGGCGTTTCATGACGCGACGGCTCAGCATAATCCCGCCTACGCCGCCCAGTACCAGCGTGATTGCAAACCCGAGGATCAAGGTGCGAATAATGCGTTGCTGGGTTTCTTCAAGCTCGTATATATCACGCCCAACCAGCAGATGAAAATTACCGGACAGCGTAAAACTGCGTGCCCGGGCCAGATGTATTTCATTCTTGCTGTGACCTGCATTTTCCAGCCGGAAATTCAACCAGCCATCTTTGTCAGGTTTGCCCGGTGGCCAGCGGTTGACGTTGCCGGCGATGGGCGTGTTGATGGCGGTGGTAAGCAGGTAGATGGAAGATCCAACGGGTTTGCGTGACAGGCGCTCATTGATTACCTCAATCAGCCCGGCCAGACCATCCTGATCGTAACGTTCCGACAGGCCAGTGATTTCGGCGGCAATGGTAGCATCTGCCTGGCGCGACATGTAGGCCGCTGTTGACCAGTAGATAAACCACAGCAGCAACAATACCGAGGCGCCGAACAGTGCCATGTAGGTAAAGGCCAGACGAAAACTGAAGCTGTGCAGTACGCGGTGTTGCATGGCTATGCTGATTCCGGCTCAGATTCGCGCAGGCAATATCCAGCACCGCGCACAGTATGTAACAGGGGTTCTGTATAATCCTTGTCGATCTTGTTGCGTAAGCGACTGATGTGTACATCGATGATGTTGGTTTGTGGGTCAAAATGATAATCCCAGACATTTTCCAGCAGCATGGTGCGCGTGACCAGCTGGCCTGCATGCATCAACAGGAATTCGAGGATCAGATATTCACGAGGTTGCAGATCGATGGCTTTGCCAGCACGCATAACCGAATGGGTCAGGCGGTCTAGCTCCAGGTCGGCCAACTTCAGCATGCTGGTATCGGGCTTCATTTCCCCGCGCCGCAATAGTGCCTCAATGCGTGCCAGCAGCTCCGAGAAGGCAAAGGGTTTGACCAGGTAGTCATCGCCACCGGCCTTCAGCCCTTCTACTCTGTCGTCCACCTCGCCCAGAGCGCTGAGGATGATAACCGGTGTCTGGTGTTCTGAATTGCGCAGGGTTTTCAGGATAGACAATCCATCAAGTGCTGGCAGCATGCGATCGAGTATGATGATGTCATATTCGTTTTCCAGCGCCATAAATAAACCATCCTTGCCATCAGAGGCCTGGTCGACCACATGGCTGTGTTCTTTCAGGCCCTTGGCAATATAGCTGGCTGTTTCGATGTCGTCTTCGATGACAAGAATGCGCATGGTGTTTATCTCAGGGGTTCTGGCACCCATTCCTCTTTATGCCGGGCATAGTAACAGTACCGTTAGCATACCTGTTCGAAGCTCAACAGGGCATGGATAAAAAATTAAAGTTTGTTAATCTTCGTTACCCGGCTGATTTTTTGCAAGCGTGGTTTTGTTGTGGTTGTGTCTTCGAAGCAGATACATACACAATACCAGGACGGACAATCCAGTCGCAATCCAGGTATAGATTGATACCGACTCGAAAAACATTGCGAAGACGTGAATGTGTTGAGCAAAATAGTAGCTGCCAAGCCCCCAGAACCCAACCCACAGCACAGCCCCTGCACTGATCGCCAACACAAAGGTAACAGCCGGCATACGCAGGCTACCGACGAAAATACTGGCGAGCTGTCGCGGGCCATCAATGAAACGCGACAGTACCACGAATAGCGTGCCATACCGTTTGCAGATGGTATCCATGCGCTCAAGTCGGGAGGGGTTGAGTGGCAGGCGGAGTAACAGTTTTCTACCGCCGATTCTGCCGATAACATAACCCACTGTGCTGCCGGCTATGGCAGCAAGGCTTGCAGACACCAGTAGTACGCGGATATCAAATTCGCCACGTGTGCTCAATAGCGCACCCGCGATGAGCAGGCTTTGACCCGGTACGGGTATTCCAAAGCCCTCCAGTGCGATAGCGGCGAGGATGATAGTCAGGCCGTACTGAGCAAGCACCGGTTCATAATTGTTAGCGGCTGTCATCAGGGACTGTATAAATTCGGACACTATTTCATCCTTATTACAAACAGCATACGGCTGGAAGCTTCACAGCGAGGGCGTTATGTACCATAAGCCGGCCAGCGCAATCAACGAGCAAGCTATCAGTACAAGGCTTGATAGTTTAACCATGGAAACCGGGATCATTTTGACATCAAGATGGGCCATGCCTACGTGTAAATGTTCGTAGCGCCATGCTGCCAGGAAGAATGAAACGGCACTAAAAATAATGAGTACTGCGGCAATGGTCTGGGTACTCCACAGAGGCATGCTACCCTGCAGGAATCGAGCGATACCAAGACCGGCCAACAGAGAAGTGAGGCCGGTACGTATCCATGCTGCATAGGTCCTTTCGTTGGCGAGTACCGTGCGATCCAGTGCAAGCATGTTGGTATCCGGTAGTGAGCTCATTCGCTGTTAGTCCGAACGATATAAACATCACAGGGTGCGTGCCTGGCAAGGTGAGATACAACCGAACCAAAGTGCGTTTCAGGCTGGCCGGCCACGATCACTGCAGCATGCAGTTCGCGAGCTCGTTGTTCCAGTGTTTTGGCGTTGTGCCCGGTTAGTATTTCCAGTTCGCCCAGTTGGCTGTCGGCCAGATCGAGCCGTGCACCAATCTTGTGTCGTGCAATGTATTCGTCTCTGAACCCCTGCTCTATGCGCCCACCTCCGAGCGCATCTCCCAGGCCGTATTCGTTGGATATTTCGATAAGGGCCTGGTCGCTTATGACGTGTAACAATCTGACCGGGAGTTGCATACAGTCGGCCAGTTTACGTGCTGTTTCAACAACTGCCTCAAGTTCATTTGACAGGTTCAAGGCGGCGATAATACAAGTATTTTTCTGATTCATGGCAATATATTCCGGATCGACATTAGTTACTGGAAGTATAAAACAATTTTCGGGGGAAGAAGGAAATGTTAGCGGGTCCAGTGCTGGATGACACGTCCGATGGTCAATCCCTGAACGGTAATGGAAAACACCACGATCAGATAGGTCACTGCGAGGATCACTTCGCGCTCAGGCCCCAGCGGTAATGATAACGCCATAGCCACTGAAATTCCACCACGCAGTCCGCCCCAGGTCATAATGGGGATTACGCCGGGGCTGAACGTTCGTATCCTGCTCAGCAGCAGAACCGGTGCACTGACACTGATAAATCTGGCCAGCAGTACCGCCGGGATCAGGATCAGCGCGGCTTGAAAGTAGGCGATTTTAAAACTCAGTACCAGTACTTCGAGCCCGATCAGTAAAAACAATACCGCATTCAGCAGCTCGTCCACCAGTTCCCAGAATGTATCGATGTGCAGACGGGTGAGTTCCGACATTGCTGAACGACGCCCGTGATTACCAATCAACAGGCCAGCTACGACCATGGCAATAGGCCCGGACAGGTCTAAGGCAGATGCGAGCGCATAGCCGCCTGTTACCAGAGCCAGCGTGATCAATACCTCAACAGAATAGTTATTGATGCTTCGTAACAGGAAGTAACTGATGCTGCCGATGATCAGTCCAAAGGTGATTCCACCCACAGCCTCTGTTAAAAACATCCAGGCTACACTGCCGGCCGTGAAAGGCTGATTGTCAGCGGCAATACCGACCAATACCAGAAAAATCACCAGGCCCACTCCATCATTAAACAGGGATTCGCCCGTAATCTTGGTTTTCAGTGATTTGGGTGCGTGGGTTGTTTTGAGGATACCCAGCACCGCAATCGGATCGGTTGGTGATATCAGGGCGCCGAATATCAGGCAATATATAAACGGCAGGTACAGGCCCAGCAGACCCATCAACCAGTATGTCAGGCCTCCAACCAGAAAGGTGGAAGTCAGCACGCCCACAGTAGCGAGCAGTGCAATGATCCACTTCTGGTCGCGCAGGTCGGACAGGTTGACGTGCAGTGCGGCGGCAAAGAGGAGAAAGCTCAGCATGCCCTGCATCAGCGTTTCATGAAAATCAATGCCACGCAGGAATGCCTCAGCTTCCAGATGCAATGTTGGCCAGCCAAGCATGCCGAGTAATACCAGCGTTACTGAAACACCTAGTGCAATCACCATTAACCCGATGGTGGCAGGCAGGTGAATGAAACGCTGGTTGAGGTAGCTGAACAGTGCTGCGGCAGTAATCAGTATGGCAATAGTGTTAAGCATGGCGCGCTTAACTTACAACTGTAATCCGGTAATTGACGGGTGTTGTTCCATCTGTCTTGCCGGCGTCGATGGTGAACTGTAGTGATTCACCGATACTGAGTACCTCAACAGGCAACGTGGCACTGTGCATGCCAAGCCCCGTAGTGGCTGTCTGCATCGGGTCGGCATCTGTGGTATCGCCAATCCAGAAACGTATGGTGGCAGGATATGGCAGACAGATACACAGGGCCTCTCCATGGTAAATCGTATCGATGCGTGCCCTGGGTGACCACACCGCAAGGTCAGCCTTCGGGCGTTTGCCCTTATAGCGATGCCACACGGTGTCGAGGCGATCCACGGGATAGCCCGCGGCGCGCGAGTGCGCCAGTTTGATAAATTCTGCATGGGCCCATACCAGGGGCATGGCAGAACCGGTTGCCCGACCAGGATATAACCGCCGTTTCGGAATGGGTTCGGCGTCCCAGACCTGTTCGGGAAGCATGCCGCCGAGCCCTGCCATGGCGGCCATCGCGCCCAGGTAGGGCAGGGGGTCGTTGCCGGCCAGCAGTTCGTAATGGCCTCGCTCACCGGTGAGTAATGGCCAGGGGCGTCCATGACCGGTGCCATCGAAGGCAGAACCATCACGGTGTTCACCGTAGCCATCACCATTGTAGCGGTACCAGGATGGGCCGTTTGGTGTATCCACTTTTAGTAATGCATCGACGATCCGGATGCTGTCCTGGATCAGAGGGTCGTCGGCGCGCCGCAGCCCGAAACGCACCAGTTGCAGGAAGTCGGTGCTGATCTGTTCCGCTGCGGATAGCCCGGGGTCCTGCAGCCTGTTCTTGATTGGCAGATGTTCACTTACGGCTTCCTCATCCATAATGGATTTCGGCGGTGCCGTGCGGATGTAATAACCGGCAACCCCATGCTTTTGTGCAAGCGTAGTGTCGTGCACCACGGTCCAGGATTCGATGCGGCTGTTCCAGAAATCGGCGATGGCGTATGCAGTATCCTGATCTTGTTGATCCAGAAATTCTGCACCACTGACCAGTGCGGCAATGCAGATTGCGAGCGTGAAGGTGTTAACACCTGCGTTTTCTTCCCAGCGATCCTGGTCGGTGGCAGGGCCATTGTGTACGATGAATGTCAGCGCGCGGGTTATCATGTCGCTGATCTCGATACCATCCAGCGCATCACGCGCAGCCAGTTCGGCGGCCAGCAATACCGGGAATGCCGCTTCATCGAGTTGAGTGCCTTGCCAGTATGGCTTGCCCCCTAACCACTGGTTCTGATACCAATGGCCATCATCGAGTTGCGTGGCAATAAGGTAACGCAAAATTTCTCGTGCTTTGTCATCAGCACCCAGCATCAGCAATGCGCCCGCACTTTCAACCAGGTCACGCGGCCAGACCAGATGGTAACCGCCGCGTTCGTTACGTGTTTCACCCCAGGGAATGCTGAGGCTGGCAATCATCGCGCCGGTGAATATCTGGTCCTGATGGGTACGCAGTACCATTGCCGATATCTTTAATTCATCGAGCAGGGCTTTGGGCAGGTCCAGGTCGAGTGCGCAATGCATAGCGCAGCTTGAATGCCAGTCGTGCCAGTCACTGATCTGTTGTTGCCACGGGCTGTCAAAGTTTCTCGGTAGTGCAGACAATGCCACCGTAGCGGCAGACTCCTTGCTGCTGGCAAAGCCCAGTGCCAGTACCGATTCACGCGGTAGTCCACCTGTCAGCGCAACATTACCGGGGCCAGCCTGCTGATAGTTCCAGCGCATGGAGCCATTGCGATTAAAATCTTGCCAGCCATCACTGTAGCCGACAAAGCCGACACTGGCCTCACGCCAGGCATCATGCTGGTTGATATCGACTGCGGCCAGTGCCAGACCGAATGGCCCCTGTTCTGCCCACAGCATCCGGCGACCACGGTAGCGTGCTACCTCGGCCTGGTTGTTATTGCCGGTTCCGCCCAGACGGGGTGCCAGTATGGCATAGGGTTGTAATTCGGCATCGCCTTGCAGTCGGCATTCGATCAGTAACACATCACGTTGTGGATCCGGTGTGATGCGTAGTGTCAGTGTGAAGCGCGGGTGTCGGTGTTCCAGGGTGTAGGCCGGGATGCCGGGTTCGGGCTGGCTGACGGTGTAATCATTCAGGCGTTTTACCTCGACCCAGAAGCCGGCACCATCGGCGATAATGAAGCCGAGATCGCGGATCTGCGGCAGATCAACGCGTGGATAATACACTTCGTTGATGATGCCTCTGCCCAGGGTAAACCACAGACGAGACGGACCCAGCGAACAGCCCACAGCATTTTTGCGTCCACCGCTCCAGGTTGGTGCAATACCAGGACTGCCGGGTGCCTGGCCTTTGACTTTCCAGGTCTCGCTAACGACAGGTGGATTGCTCATGCTTGTTCAGACAAGCTGTGCAAGGATAGGTTGCGTCGCCAGCCCGATAATTCATACCAGTATGACCAGCGGTGTCGATTTAAGTTTTCGGTCACGTTAAGTACCTTGATATGCTATTCACTACACACACCTTTTTTTGCTAATTCTAAATCCATTACTTCCTTTTTTCCTTCTGTCTCATCAACCAGTTCTACACCGGCACCGCCAACAAATACGCCTATGCTTATGTATTGACGAATAAAATAATGCTTCCCTGTTTCAGTTTTAATGAGTAAATCATTAGGCGAGAATTCAGATTCTGTAGAAATTTTATGTTCTTTATCACCTTGAACCTCCTCGTAGAAAAAGACATTGGGGGCTGTTTCGCCAATACATTTTCCATCAACCCATACATCTTTTTTTAAAGCCCCGCCAAAACTGCCGGAACGGTAGATATACAACCCTGCGTTACCATCAGCTGGTAGATGAAATTCTTTTGCATACTCAATTCTTTCTTTGCTTTCCATCGGTACCGATGCGCAGCCAACAAATAAAGAAGAGATCAAAACGATCAGCGTGGGTTTTATATACATTTAATTATCCTTTTAAATTTAAATCATTGAACTAGAAGGGAATGATTTTCACGTTTGCTTTGTTGTTAAGGTATTCTTTTGACTCTTGCGTGTTATATTTTTGTTACTGCGAGCGTGTTTTCTAATTTTAGTAATCTTTCACTGCGCCATATTCTAACTATGTGAATAGAGTGTTCTTCTCTTAGATAGACCACCCGAAATGGACCATGAATCAATTCACGAATTTTATCTGTATTGAATTCAGGTACTTTTCTACCAATATCAGGGTTTGCGGGTATCGTTTCAATGTGTTCAATTATACGGATAATGAACTGTTCCTCTATATGAGGAACACCTTCCTCTGTGTAATATTTTTTAATTACCTCAAAATCAGAATAGGCAGAACCTGATATTAAGACCTTCAAGCCTTGATTCTCAACTTCTTTTTAACCTCTGTTAGGCTTAGTTCTTTGCCTTCTTTAATTTCCACTAAACCCTGAGCGACAGCCTTCATAAATGCCCGTTCTTCCTCCAGGTTTTCATATTCCTCTAAACCTTGTACTACCGCTACTCCACGACCTCTACTGGTTAATAATATTGGTCTATGCGTATCTTGTGCTCGAGTTACTATTTTTCCAGGGTTAACTTTCAAATCTGAAAGGGGGACTATATCTTGAGAAAATTTGATGGCCATGCGCATTCATTCCAATAGGTGCTGTTAATAGTGCTAATTATAGCACCAGTGTACAGGACTTCAAGCGGTGGACATAAAGGTATCTTGTTGATATTAATGAATATCGACCAGGCTGTGCGGTGCGCAAGAGCGCTTTGATATACGTTTTCTGGCGATATATCCTTTTCAGTTTTCTCAAACTGTCAGGTGGAGCAATTTATTAGATGTGGTTATATTTAGCACTCAGTAATGGTCACAGCAAGTCCACCTAATGAGGTTTCCTTAAATTTTACTGACATTTCTTTACCCGTTCCGGGTATAGCAAGCGATGTAGCGGCATATGCCTTAATTGCGCCAAAGCCATTCCTCTCGATGCAAGGAACCTGAACAAGTCCGTGAACTGGGTCGCAGGTCATTCCAGGATGATGTTCAAGTGCCATTTCGGCAGCATGTTCTATTTGTTGTGGCGCGCCATCTCGAACAGCACATAATCCAGATGCCGCCATTGAAGCTGCAGATCCTGCCTCACCCTGGCATCCTACTTCCGCTCCTGAAATTGAACTAAGATGTTTAATCAGACCACCTATAGCACTGGCGGTTAATAAAAAGTCTCTGGCCTGTTGTTTGGTGCCACCTTCATGCTTTACGACACTCACCAACATGGATTAACTTGATCAAGGAGCAGACCTGCATGGCGCTGGGTTTGTTTTAAATTCGGGTTTTATCTGTTGTGATTGACGATGATGTCATAATTTAATTCTAGTGATGTAATTCGTATCCATTTTAACGCGAAATGGCCAGTTGTTAACTTTATGCGGCTGCATAAAGTTGGGCTATGGTTTTTTCTTTTATTTTTGTGGATGAAGTTTGAGGATGATAACTAACTTGAATGATGGACTTGCCTTTTGCTTTTAAAAAAGACTCTACGTCAAGATTATGAGGTGCCTTTCCCCAGTCCTCTCCAATAACGAAAATATCTACATCCAGTTCTTTACAAGCAGATGTGTATTCAAGCTCATAGTAGGGACGTACAATATCAACACAGCGTAAAGCTTTTAGCATTTCCATTCTTTGTACAAGAGGGACAACAGGGACATTTTTTTTATAACTGGCTACTACTTCATCTGAAGCAACGCCAACAGCAACTGTATTACCTAATGATTTGCAATGCTGGAGTATCGCCAGATGACCAACATGCAATAAATCCCAAGTTCCTACTGTATATATAAGCATTATTAGATTCTTACCCTGATTAAGCATGCTAGTATACCATAATTTCTCTCAGGCTGAGGTTTTCCACAGATTCAAAGCCCACTTTATAGATTATCCTGATAAAAGGTAACCCAGTGACAACCGAAAACGATAAATCTCAAGAGTTTACGCCCAATTCTATTCTCTCATATGCTAAAGACTTACCTAATATTTGCTCGCTGTCTGGATTGGCTTGTACCCTTCTTGCTATTTACTACAGCATTTCAGGGCTTTACGCAGCAGCAATGATCGGGATGATCTGGGCGGTTGCTTTTGACTGGGCAGATGGTCTTATTGCACGCCGGATGAAAGGACGTACCGGTAATGACCGAATCTTTGGAGGCCAACTTGATGTATTGATAGATATTGTTAGCTATGGTGTCACGCCTGCCATTCTGCTTTTAAGCTATGGAAATTTCGAGCTTACCTATTTACCAGGTGCATTTCTGATGCTTGCAGCGAGTGCACTACGACTAAGTTATTTTACTACCTTCGGCCTTGCTGGTGGA
>DRJJ01000345.1 GCA_011052255.1 Gammaproteobacteria bacterium
GATACCAGAATAGTCCCAGCTGAGTCATGGCCAGATAGATGGGAATGGCCACCAGCGTTCCTGCCGTGCCCGGTGCAACAGGTGAGGCTCCACTGCCAAATCCACATGCAACGAACACAATCGGGTGTCGACAATGTTGAAGAACGGTTTTATTCATCGTTACACTGCTGTCCTGTTAACTTTAACGCAAGCACAAAAGCAGGAGATGGGATCGGTGTAGCCTACTAAAGACCGTCTGCCGCATGGACGCGGCAGTCGAGCGGCCACGGATGGCGAATAGCGAGTCTTTAGTAGGCTACACCGATCTCATGTCCGGCGACATTAGCATCAAACATAAACGTATACACAGATTACATTTTCAATGTAATTCAGTTTAAGTTAACGGGACAGCAGTGTCACATTTATTAATCCGTGCGTAACCAGTCCAAATTTACGCAAAATGATCATAACCTCTCGTTGTGTTCGTAACCGGAGACCCGTTGTGATCAAGTAACTGTACGCCTTTGCCAGCCGATACCGTACCGATGCGAGTAAAACGCAACCCTGTAGACGCCGTACACGCTGCCAGCAGATCTTCTTTCTCTACCGGCATGGTAAAACATAGCTCGTAATCATCGCCTGATGACAGGGCATATTGCAAAGCCTGTTCTGAGCCAGCACATTGCAACAGATTCGGTGAAACCGGCACCCGCTCCTGCTCGATCTGTATCGACACGGAACTGGCTTGTGCAAGATGCCCAAGATCTGCCAGCAAGCCATCTGAAATATCTATCATCGCATGGGCAATTCCGCGTAAACATATGCCGGTTTCGATGCGTGGCGTCGGACGATTCAGCCGATGCAAAAGATAGAGGTCTGCATCGGGTTGCTGTAACCCATAACCGGCATCACCCAGCGTACCCGTTACATATACCGCATCATTTATCTGTGCACCGCTGCGTAATATTGCTTCACCCGCCGGCACCGTACCATGCGCCTCGACTGAAACAGTCAGCTCACCTCGATAAACCACTACCGCTGCGAGCCGGATGTCTGACATAAGCTCCAGCATACCTTGCCAGAACGATTGCAGCCATTGCGTATCCCACTCCGGTATGCTCAGACTCAGGTATAACCAGCGCGGCTCCGCGCCCATGGCTGCCAGATCGCTCAAATTAACGGCTACCGATTTATAGCCAATATCGAGAGCGGTAGTCTCGACCGGAAAATGCACCCCTGCAACCAGGGTATCCAGTGTCATGATTCGTTCATAGCCAGCTTCCACAGTAGTAGCACTGGCACACATACCAAAGATTGCCTGTATGTCACGATCCGGGTATGCAGTCAAAAGAGATAAGTTCCGGGTTTAGTATCAATTCGAATCAGCTGTGTCTTTCAGATAAAATTTACACAGATACATCGCTTGATATTATTTCGATGCATTAATTTCAGTTTTTCGTAGCTGGTGAGCCGCCTGATCCATAATGCCGTTGATAAAACGATAACTTTCTACTGCACCAAATGTCTTGCCCAGTTGCACCGCCTCATTGATCACCACACGATACGGTATATCCAGGCGATGAATCAGCTCGTAAGATCCGATACGTAATATTGCCCGTTCCACCGGGTCCACTGCATCCATGTCCCGATCCAGATAAGCCGCCAATGCCTTGTCCAGTTCGTCAATGCATCCCGGTATACGGTGTAACAACTCATGAAAATAATCTCTGTCGACCTGGTGTATTTCTTCTTTTTGCTGAAACTGCACTTCTATATCATTCAGATTATCGCCCGACATGCTCCACTGATACAGGGCCTGCATCGCCAGGCGGCGTGATTTTTTACGCGCATGGGCCGGGTTGGGCGATTTATGTACGGCTTTACTCATATTAAACGTCAAGCTCGCGCAATAAATTAATCATTTCGATCGCCGACATTGCCGCTTCTGCACCCTTGTTACCAGCCTTGGTGCCTGAGCGTTCGATCGCCTGCTCGATGGAGTCCACCGTCAACACACCAAAACTGACCGGAATATCGTATTCCATTGATACCGCTGACAGGCCTTTTGTGCACTCACCTGCCACGTATTCAAAATGCGGTGTGCCGCCTCGTATCACGGCACCAATGGCAATAATGGCATCATACTGCTTGCTTGCAGCAACCCTTTTGGCGGCCAGCGGCATTTCAAAAGCACCTGGCACTCGTACAATCTGTACGTTCTTCTCGGCCAGACCATGTCGCTTCAGTGTATCCAGTGCTCCACTTAACAGGCTTTCAACCACAAAGCTGTTAAAACGTGCAACCACAATTGCAATGCGTCCCTCGCGTATGGTCATGTCCCCTTCGTAGGTTTTGTATTGTTGCATCATCTCACCCAGTCTATTTAGTCAATAAAGTTATTCGTTCGAACTGTGTACGTATTCCACTACTTCAAGATCAAAGCCTGACAGTCCATGCATAATCACCGGGGAACTCATGACCCGCATGCGATTAACCCCCAGGTCAGACAGAATTTGCGCGCCGACCCCAAACGTACGCAGTTCGGGTAACGGCTCATCCCCGGACGCCTAATCTGATTTTTGCTGCTCATTACCCATTTTCAGTACACGATCAATCAGGCCTTGCTGGTTATCCGGTGTACGCAGTATCACAATCACACCATTGTCCTGTCCAGCAATATACTGCATCGCCTCTCGTAATGGCCAGCTGCCACCCTGGCCATGCAGGTCCAGCAAGTCAACCAGCCCATCGTGCATATGCACCCGAACCAGGGTGTCGCGATCACTCTCGATCTGTCCACGTACTAACGCAAAATGTGACATCTGGTCGATCTGGTCATGATAGGCAACCAGCTTAAAATCACCAAAGTCTGTGGTAACAGTATTTTCTGCCACACGTTCCACCGTTGTTTCATTGCGCAATCGATAATGAATCAGATCAGCGATAGTACCGATCTTTAGATCATGCTGTTTGGCGAATTTTTCAAGATCAGGCCGGCGCGCCATACTGCCATCTTCATTCAGAATCTCCACGATGACCGAAGCCGGTTCCAGTCCGGCCAGACGCGCCAGATCACAACCTGCTTCAGTATGCCCGGCACGAGTCAGTACACCTCCGGGCTGGGCCATTAACGGGAAAATATGACCAGGCTGCACAATATCCTCTGCACTGGCCCCATCCGCTACAGCCGTCTGAACAGTCACCGCACGGTCTCCTGCCGAAATGCCGGTAGTGACGCCTTTAGCTGCTTCGATTGAAACAGTAAAGTTGGTTGATAGTTGTGCTGTATTGCGCGACACCATCAGTGGCAGTTGAAGCTGTTCACAACGCTGTTGTGTCAGGGTAAGACAAATCAGGCCACGACCGTAGCGAGCCATGAAGTTAATATCTTCAGGCATGGCAGCTGAAGCGGCCAGCAACAGGTCACCTTCATTTTCACGATCTTCATCATCCATGATAATGACCATGCGACCCTGTCGCATGTCTTCGATAATCTCTTCGATACTATTTAATGACATCTTTATAAACCTTTATTTCTCCTGGCGACCGAGAAATCCGTGCTTAGCCAGAAAGCCTTCTGTTAAACCCGTAGACGCGTTGGCTGCATCTTCACCAAGCAGTAGTCGTTCCAGATAGCGAGCGATGAGATCCACTTCCAGATTTACCTGGCTGCCGGATTGATAACTGTCCATAATCGTTTGTTGCAGGGTATGCGGCACAATCGTCAGCTCAAACTCGGCACCGTTCACTGCATTCACCGTCAGACTGGTACCGTCTACACAGATCGAGCCCTTCTCGGCAATATACTTTGCCAGGCTGTCAGGTGCCCGAATGATAAAACATTCTGCACGCCCCAGACTTTGCCGGCTGATCACCTCTCCGAACCCATCAACATGACCGCTAACCAGATGTCCGCCCAGACGTGTCTCGGGTGTCAGTGCCTTCTCCAGGTTGACCGCATCACCTTCTCGCAGCTGGCCGATACCGGTACGCTTCAGAGTTTCATGTGAGACATCGGCCTGAAAACCATCACCCGGCAATTCAACGGCTGTCAGGCACACACCGTTCACCGCAATACTGTCACCGGGTTTTACGTCAGCCAGGTCAAGTCCTGCTGTTTTGATACGCAGGCGCATATCATCACCGCTGGCCTGTCGCTCGGCCACGCTGCCTACTGCTTCGATAATACCGGTAAACATATTCTGTTAATCACCTGCATCGCTATTGGCCGGACGCGCCTGTATACATAAATCGTCACCCACCCTGTGCACATCTGTAATCTTAAGCGCCTTACGTGCGCTCATGTGCTCCAGGCCCGGCAGGTGAAAAACCCCGCGTGCCGCGTCACCCATAACATGGGGAGCAAGATATACTATCAGTTCATCAACCAGATCCTGATCGAGTAAACTGCCATTCAGCGTAGCCCCGGCTTCTACCAGGACCTCATTTATTTCCAGCTCGCACAATGCCTGCATCAGTGCGAGTAAATCCATCTTGCTGTTTTTTGCTGGTAACACACTTACCGTTGCACCCGCAGCTTCCAGGGCTGCGATTTTCTCTACCGAATCAGACACCGTCATCACATGCGTGGTACCCGGCAAAGCCAGCATACGTGCTGTTACCGGCATACGTAGCTGGCCATCCAGTACAATGCGTAGCGGTTGCCGCCAGCCGCCTTCCGGCACCGCTTCGGTCAGCCGTACATTCATGGACGGATCATCTGCCAGCACCGTACCGATACCGGTCAGGATAGCCGAGCTACGTGCACGCCAGCGCTGCACCTCATGCCGTGACTGCTCGCCACTAATCCATTTACTTTCGCCGGATGCCATCGCGGTACGACCATCCAGACTCATGGCCGTTTTAATTCGTATCAGCGGTCGACCATCACGCATGCGTTTGATAAAACCCGGATTTAAATCAGCGGCCTGTGCAGCCAGCAAGCCAGGCTGCACTTCTATCCCGGCCGCTTTTAACCTTGCTATGCCCTGACCGGCCACCCGTGGATTCGGATCCTGCATAGCGATCACCACACGCGCCACGCCAGCATCTATCAACGCATCGGCACAGGGAGGCGTACGACCATGATGACTGCACGGCTCCAGTGTGACATAAGCCGTTGCGCCCCCGGCCTGTTCGCCGGCATCCTGCAATGCGTTGATTTCCGCATGGGGCAGTCCGGCACGTTCATGCCAGCCTTCACCCACTACGCTATCGGCCTTAACCAGCACGCAGCCGACACGTGGGTTCGGGTCGGTCGTGGTCAGCCCTCTGGCGGCCAAACGCAATGCAAGCTGCATATATTCATGATCGCCCATTAGTATTTATCTGGCCAGCATCTATTTAGAAGGTTTCTTGCGCGCAGCATTTGCCGGTAATAATGACAACTGACTTTTGCGCATTTCACTTGTAGGCTGCTGCTCCAGTCGTTCAATTTCTTCGCGAAAGGCGTTCACATCTTCAAAACTGCGGTAGACCGATGCAAAGCGCACATAGGCTACCTGATCCAGATCGCGCAACTCATTGATTACCCATTCTCCCAGCTGACTGGATGGTAATTCGCGTTCACCCGTGGAGCGTATATGATGCTGAATACGATTAATCGCGGACTCGACAGCTTCACTTTCAACCGGTCGTTTTTCAAGTGCTCGCAAAATACCGTTACGCAGCTTTTCTGCATTAAAATCCTCACGCACGCCATCACTCTTGATCACCCGAGGCATGCGCAGCTCGGCTGTTTCGTACGTGGTAAAACGTTCTTCACAAGTTTCACAACGCCTGCGTCGACGTACCTGGTCGCTGTTCGCTGACAATCGCGAATCAATGACCTTGGTATCCTGTGCTCCACAAAAGGGACAACGCACGTTTTATAAATCCTTACAGCTCATCACGCTTCGTAAACCGGAAAGCGTGCGCAGACATCCAGTACCTGCTGTTTCACGCGCTTGATGATCGACTCATCCTGGATGTTGTCCATGATGTCACACATCCAGTTGGTCAGGTCTTCTACTTCCTGTATTCCAAAACCGCGTGTGGTCACAGCCGGAGTACCTACCCGAATACCACTGGTCACAAACGGTGACTGTGGGTCGTTCGGCACTGCATTCTTGTTCACGGTAATATTGGCTGCGCCCAGCGCGGCATCGGCCTCTTTGCCTGTTAGCCCCTTGTCGATCAGGTCTACCAGAAACAGGTGATCATCTGTGCCACCCGATACAACCTTGTAACCGCGCTGCATAAAGACAGCCGCCATCGCCCGTGCATTATCCAGTACGTTTTTCTGGTACGCGGTAAAGGTCGGCTCCAGGGCCTCCTTGAACGCGACGGCCTTGGCCGCAATCACATGCATCAATGGCCCGCCCTGAATACCTGGAAACACGACCGAGTTAAGTTTCTTTTCGATATCGGCATTGGCTCGCGCCAGGATCAGGCCACCACGTGGGCCACGCAATGTCTTGTGGGTAGTGGTCGTGGTGACATCGGCAATTTTTACCGGGCTGGGGTACAGTCCTGCCGCAATCAAACCAGCAACATGAGCCATATCAACCATCAGGAATGCACCCATACTGTCGGCGATATCGCGGAAGCGCTGCCAGTCGACCACTCGAGAATAAGCGCTGAACCCGGCTATAATCATTTTGGGCTGATGCTCTTTTGCCATCGACTCAACCTGGTCGTAATCGATCTCCCCTGTTGCATCGTCCAGTCCATACTGGAAAGCCTTATAAATCTTGCCGGAGAAACTAACTTTAGAACCGTGGGTCAGGTGCCCGCCATGTGCCAGGCTCATGCCCAGTACCACATCACCTGGTTGCAACAGGGCCATGTAAACAGCCGCATTGGCCTGCGAGCCTGAATGCGGCTGCACATTGGCATAATCCGCATCAAACAGCTGTTTGGCGCGATCAATGGCCAGCTGCTCGGCAATATCGACGTTCTCACAACCACCGTAATAGCGCTTGCCGGGATAACCTTCAGCATATTTGTTCGTTAATACAGAGCCTTGCGCCTGCATCACGCGAGGGCTGGTATAGTTCTCTGAAGCAATCAGCTCGATATGCTCTTCCTGACGCAGCTCTTCATTCTGCATCGCCTGCCACAGCTCCGGATCGTAGCCCGCGATGGTCATATCTTTCGTAAACATCTGATTTACCTCAATATTATATATTCTGTGTAGTAGCGTGCATGTAACACGCTGACACGCTTCCCTGACGAGCCGTATTAAAGACGGAAAGGATACCTGATTTGCCGGAAAACTGCACCGAAATCCGGTATTTGGCGGGGTTATCTGCTCAATTTATGCATGCAAGACGCGCTTTGCGACAGACGCTGTCTGCTCAATGTCGGCAGCACGTTAAACCAGCGCAGCGACAACCGCTACCCAGGCTGCGGCAAGGTTATCCCGATTATAACCGCCGCCACCCATGGCCAGTAATCGTCCTGAACAATAACGCTCAGCCAGCACGGCAAGGCGCTGCGCAGCATGCCGGTGTGCAGCCGTGCTATAGCGCATGTGCGTTATCGGATCACCTTCGATACTGTCTGCTCCGCATTGCAACAGAATAAAGTCTGGCGGAAACTTTTCAAGATGCTGTTCAACCTCTTCCCAGGCCGAATAAAATTGCTCATCAGTAGAACCTGGTGCCATCGGTATATTCAGCTTGCTGCCACGCGCAGAACCAATGCCGGTCTCGTTCGGCATGCCTGTGCCAGGGTAAAGATAGTGACCGTCTTCATGCAGATCCACAAAAATCAGCCTTTTTTCGTCTTCAAAACCGTAATACACGCCATCACCATGATGAGCGTCGATGTCGATATAGGCGACCCGGTTCAGCCCGTATCGACCCAGCAATGTTTCGATCACCACACCGCAGTCATTGAACACACAAAAGCCGGCCGCCCCATCTCTACGCGCATGATGCAGGCCCGCAATAGGCACAAAGGCCTGCCTGCAATCACCTGACAATATGTCATCTGCTGCCTTCAATACCGTACCCACTACCGTGGCAGCCGCTTCATAAACCCCGCTAAAGGCCGGCGTATCCGCACCATCGAGCATGCCCATCCCGGTTTTTGACTGGCGTATGACTTTTTTTACATAGGCACTGGTGTGAAAACGCTTGATCTCATCCCCTGCGGCCATTACCGGCTTACAATATTGTACCTGTGACCCTGCCGGATCCTGTTTCAATGCGCGCATGAATACATCATGACGATCCGTGCCAAAAGGATGATCGTCACCAAAGCCATATTGGGCGAGAGCCTCGCCAGTGTAGACACATACTGTCATCAGAGTTCACATATCAATTATAATTGTTGTTAATAATTGTAATTTATATCCTGCTAACTTAAATAAATATTGCTGAAATGTAATTTGTGCTTACGTTTCCAATAATGCCAGTGACACCGGACACGGGACGGGTATCGCCTACTAAAGACGCGCTATTCGCCATCCCTGGCCGCTCGACTGCCGCTTCCCTGCGGCAGACGGTCTTTAGTAGGCGATACCCATCCCATGCCCTGCATTTGTACTTGCTTTAAAGTTATCGAGACAGCAGTGTATAAAAATACATATCCTCAAACTTATGCTGGCTAATTAAGCTGTTTATCCGATATGTCTGTTTACAGACCGTCGGCAGCAGGGATGCTGCCGCCGAGCATACAGGGACGTATTTACTGCGTGTCTGTAAACAGACATATCGGATAAACAGCGTAGGGCTTGCCTATCAGCAAGTATATGCTGCCAACAGCAGGTCTGCATAATCGACAATATTCACATACTCGCCACTTAGCAAAGTTTCCCATATACTTGCCCAATTCGCTCAAGCTGCTCAATGGAACCACACATGGCACAATACATATTCACTATGAATCGCGTGGGAAAAGTTGTCCCGCCCAAGCGTGAGATCCTGAAAGATATTTCACTATCGTTTTACCCGGGAGCCAAAATTGGCGTACTGGGTCTAAATGGTTCCGGCAAATCTACCCTGCTGCGCATCATGGCCGGTATCGACA
>DRJJ01000346.1 GCA_011052255.1 Gammaproteobacteria bacterium
AATAAAAAAATTAAGCAAGAAACCTATAAAAGCCGTTATCTACACACACGCTCATGCAGATCATACGGGTGGGGTCGCTGCATTTATCACACAAAAACAGGTTGATGATGGCGATGTTGAGGTGATAGCGGATGCCAACTTTATGACTGCCTATGTCTCGGAAAATTCCGCCACTGGCCCCATCATGGGTCAGAGAGCCGCGTTTATGTATGGTACTGCGCTACAACCGGCTGACAAGGAGCAGTATACAACGGGCTGTTGCGGCAATATGACCAGTGGTACGGCCGGTTTCATCGCGCCGACCTATACAACGAATGAAGAGTCAGAAACCAGAAAGGTACTGGGGCTGGAGCTGGTCTTTACTCATACTGGCGGCGAAAATGCAGGACATGTGATTATCTATTCGCCAAAATACAAAACCGTCTTTATTGGTGATGAATTACAGGGTCCGGCAGCACCACAACTACATTCCCCACGTGGCACTAAATTCAGGGATACCAATGCCTGGGTTGCTGCAATTGATAAAATTCGTGACCTGGACCCGGAAAACATGCTACCAGGACATGGTAAAGCCGAGTATGGGAAACAGAATGTTGACCGGATTCTGGTCACCTACCGTGATGCGATGCAATTTCAACATGATCAGGCTATCCGCCTTATTAACCAGGGCAAGACCGGTGATGATCTGGCCAATGAAATCACCATTCCTGATTATTTAACCCTGGATCCATTTACGGTGCAAACCTATGGCAACGTCAAAACCAATGTGCGCTCTTTTTATACGGGTTACATTTCCTGGTTTGACGGTAACCCAGCCAATCTGGACCCGATGCCAAAAGCAAAGGAAGATAAAAAGCTGGTTGCTGCGATGGGAGGGCGCGACAAGGTGTTTAAATTATCTGAAAAAGCCCTTAAAGATGGCGATATTAAATGGTCACTGGTACTGTCTGACAAGCTGGTACGTCTTGATAGCAAGGATATGGCAGCCCGCTACCTGAAAGCCGCTGCGCTACGTCATTTAGGCTATGCCACCATCAACTCTTCAAACCGAGGCTTTTATTTAAGTGGTGCCGATGAGCTGGATGGTCTGCTGGATATGAAGCTGGTGGCGAAAATTGGCAAGTCGCTGTTATTCAGCCCGGAGATTGTTGCAGGAACATCAACTGCGACATTGATGGACAATATGCGTTACCGGGTAATTCCTGAGCAGGTTAAGGGTAGCAATACGGCTTATCACTTCAAATTTACGGATACCGACGAAGCATTCACCCTGTTTTTGCGCAATGGTATTCTGGAAGTAAACAAAGGCAAGTCTGGTCACAAGGTGTCAACAAAAACGAGCCATCAGGTCTTCATTGAAACGAACCGTAAGGCGTTTAATACCCTGTTTACCAGTGAAACCGCGCCAAAATTGTCTAAATTGGGCACGGTCAAGGGCTCGCAGGAAGATATATCGCGCTTTGATAATGCCATTGACTTTGTTTACTACTCTGCTGCTATGGCAGTTAAGTAGCATGAAGCCTGTACCCCGTTCTACTGTAATTTTTCTTGTGGCGCTGGTGTGTTCGACGTCTGTTTATAGTGCTGAGCAGAAAACGCCAAGATTAATCCTTCAGATCACTGTCGATGCGTTACGTGGCGACCTGCCCTCCCGCTACAGACATGTGTTAGGCGACGGTGGTTTTCGCTATCTGATGGAACAGGGTATCCACTACAGCAATGCGCATTACCAGCATGCCAACACCGAGACGATAGTCGGTCACACGTCGCTGGCCACGGGTACCGTGCCTGCGGCTCACGGCATGATTGGTAATGTCTGGTATGATCGTGAGCAGGGTCGCCAGGTGTATAATATTGAGGATTCCAGATACCATCTGCTAACCGCAGGTGCCGATATCAACAATAATACCGAGATCGATCCAACACAAAAAGCGGCTAAAGTAGAAGGCCGTTCGCCAGATAATATTCTGACCTCTACCCTGAGCGACGAGATGGCCATCTCTTTTGCCGGACAATCAAAGATCTTCGCGGTATCTGTGAAAGACCGGGGGGCGGTGCCAATGGCCGGGCAAGCCGGTAAGGCCTTCTGGTTTTCCAAGGCCAGTGGCAGGTTCGTGACCAGCAATTATTACTATGACAAATATCCTGCCTGGGTGAATCAATGGAATGCGCGCAAGCTGGCGTCGACCTACGCAGGCAAGAGTTGGGAGTTGATACACAAGCCTGCCAGGTATCTGTTTGGTGACGCCGATGACCGCGAATATGAAATTGATCTAGCCGGTTTTGGCCGGACCTTCCCTCATCCCTATGGTAAAGCGAATGATAAATACTTCACCACCAGGCTGACGCTAAGCCCGGCCGGAGATGAATTAACCCTGGATTTCGCCATTACCCTGCTAGACAAGGAACAGCTTGGCCAGGACGAGGTGCCGGATTATCTCGCCATCAGTTTTTCATCCACCGATTACATCGGCCATCTGTTTACTGCCTCCAGTCTGGAGAGCGAAGACAACATCGCTCGCCTCGACCGTACTCTGGCGAAGCTGTTTGCTTATATTGATAAAAAGGTCGGACTGGCCAACACCTTGATCGTTCTGTCTGCTGATCATGGTCAGCCGGAAGCACCGGGTTATCTGCACAGTCTGGGCATCAACAAGGCCCACTACTTCGATACCAAAACACTGGATAAAATACCGGCCATCGCGAAACTAAAGAAACAGTTCGGCATGGGTGAGCAGCTCATTGAGGCCTACGTTCACCCCTACATCTATCTCAACCATAAGCTGATCCGCAAAAAGGGACTCGATCAGGGGGTGGTAGAGCAAACCGTTGCTGAGGAGCTAATGAAGATCAAAGGCGTGGCCAACGCCGTATCCAGTACCGCGCTGCGCACGGCCAGTCTACCTGACACGACGTTAATGCGCTCGATCCTGCGCAATTTTCACCCGCAGCGTTCCGGCGATATCTACCTGGTGTTTGAGCCAGATGTCTTCATCAATGATTTCGACGGTTTAACGGTGGCCTCAACTCATGGCTCACCCTGGCGTTACGACACCTTTGTGCCGGTGATTTTTGCAGGGGCAGGTTTGTCGGCCGCAAAAGTGGATCGCCCTGTCACGCCCTATGATATTGCGCCTACGCTGGCCGCTTATCTCAAAATAAAGCCACCCTCTGGCGCGACTGGCATACCGCTTTCAGAAGTACTGGAGTAATCAGTTTTTAAGCATTGCTGTCGCAATGAATTGGCTCACAGCCAGCCCTGCCCTGTTATTATGATGTTACAGCAACAATTTAATATATCGGAATACCCATGCACCTGAAGCTCGCTTTGTTTATCGCCTGGCTGGTTATGCCCTCCATAACACTCGCTAATGACGCTGATGCGGGAGTCTTTGTCGGACGAACTACCTGTGCTGAATGCCACCAGAAACAAGCTACACAATGGGCTGGCTCACATCATGATCTGGCCATGCAGGAAGCAACGGAAAAAACCGTTCTGGGTGATTTTAACAATACCAGCCTGACCTGGTATGGCATTAGCTCTACCTTTTACCGCAAGAACAATCTGTTCATGGTGCGTACTGAAGGCCCGGATGGCAAGCTCCAGGATTATCAGATCAAGTACACGTTTGGTGTTGAACCCCTGCAGCAATATCTAATCGAATTCCCCGGTGGCCGCCTGCAGGCGTTGAGTCTGGCCTGGGATTCCCGCACCAAAGAAAAAGGAGGTCAGCGCTGGTTCCACCTCTATCCTGATGAAAAAATTGCTTACGATGATGAACTGCACTGGACCCAACCCAGCCAGAACTGGAACAGCATGTGTGCAGAGTGTCATTCGACACACCTGGAAAAACGTTACGACCCGGTGACCCGGTCATTCTCGACCCGCTGGTCGGAGATTGATGTTTCCTGTGAGGCTTGTCACGGCCCCGGCGCAGACCACCTGAAGTGGGCGCAGAAAAAACCGGGCTGGAAAAAGCATACCGCCAATAAGGGCCTGAGCCTGTTACTGGATGAACGCCGGGATATCATCTGGAAGATTGATCCGAAAACCGGCAATGCCGCACGCAGCAAGACACGTAACAGTAACAAGGAAATCGAGATATGTGCCCGCTGCCATTCACGACGCAGCGTCATCAGCGATGGCTTTGTGCATGGTCAACCCTTGCTGGATCATTACCTGCCGCGTCTGCTTGATGAAGGCATGTATTTTGCCGACGGCCAGATAGAGGATGAAGTATACGTCTACGGATCTTTTCTGCAGAGCAAGATGTACCAGGCTGGCGTAACCTGTAGCGATTGCCACGAACCACACAGCCTGAAGTTAAGAGTGCCGGGCAACGGTGTCTGCCTGCAGTGTCACCGGGAAACAAAGTACAATCAAGCCAGCCATCATTTTCACAAACAAAATTCTAAAGGTGCGAGCTGTGCAGAATGCCATATGCCAGCGCGTACCTACATGGAGGTCGATCCGCGTCACGATCACAGCATGCGTATTCCGAGGCCTGATCTATCGGTAAAGCTGGGCACACCTAATGCGTGCAATAACTGCCATACCGATAAAAAACCTGAATGGGCCGCCAAACAGGTCAGTGACTGGTATGGACACAGCCCTGCCGGGTTCCAGACCTATGCACAGGCCTTGTCTGACGCTCGCCAGGCAAGATCCGGTGCCGGTGATGCGCTGGCTACACTCATCAGAGATGCAAAGACTCCGGAGATTGCGCGCGCCACAGCACTCCGTCATATTGGGCCCTTTTTGAGTGCTTCAACCATCAATGTACTGACTGAAGGTCTGTGGGATGATGACCCTGCTGTACGCGCAGCGACTGCAAGGACGCTGGAATACGCGCCGCTAAACGTACGCGTACGCCTTGCATTTCTAAAACTGGATGATCCGGTACGTGCAGTGCGCATGGCGGTAGCCCGATCACTGGTATCCATCCCGACAGGCAACTTGTCGGCTGAGCAGCGCTTGTTGCTGGACCAGGCATTACAGGAATATATTGCATCCCAGCATGCGAATGCAGAACGACCTGAGGCGCAGACCAACCTCGGTAGCCTGTATGCCGCACAAGGTGATGCTACGCGTGCAGTTAAAGCATACAACACAGCAATCAACCTTAATTCGGCCTATGTACCAGCCTACGTCAATCTGGCGGATCTTTACCGCGCACAAAGGAATGAAACAGAGGCTGAGAAAATGTTACGCCGCGCTATCAAAGTAGCCCCTAACAGTGCTGACGCGCACCACTCACTGGGGCTGTCACTTATTCGACAAAAACGTACTACAGCAGCGCTCGAACAGCTGCGGCTGGCAACAACACTAAATCCAGTCAATATAAGATATGTTTATATCTACGCTGTGGCATTGAACTCGACAGGCAAACCGGAACAAGCGGTAATGGTGTTACAGGGTGCGTATACTGCTCATCCCGATAACGTACAGATACTCAGCGCACTGGTGGCGTTTCTTCGAGACATGGGTAAAAAAGAGGCGGCGCAAACCTATGCCAAAAAGCTGCGCGCACTTTCACCCTGAATAAAATTTGCAGGTCACTCTTTACGATGCGCCTCGACCACGTTCCTCAACTGCCGGATGCGCTCCAGCATATCACTCAACTGACCGGTATCGACGACCTCAACGGTCAGGCTCATGCGTGCCATATGATCCTTGATGTCGGTCATGGTATTGACCGCCAGCACGTTCACTGTGGAATTAGTCAGTATCTGCGTAACGTCACGTAACAGACCCTGGCGATCATAGGCCAGTACATGTATATCAACCGGGTAAGTAGTGCGGGGTGCGGTATTCCAGGCGACTTCTATCAACCGTGCGCGCTTGTCGGTTGGCAGACGTAAAATATTCGGGCAGTCTGACCGGTGTATGGTCACGCCCCTGCCGAGCGTGATAAAGCCTACGATTGAGTCATTCGGCACAGGCTTGCAGCAACGCGCGATACGTGTCAGCAGGTTACCAACACCGTGAATACTAACGTCGCCCTGCATGTCCTTATCTGGTGGCTCACTCACCTCACGTAATACTTTTGTATCCTGATGATGTGGTTTGAGTAATTCGTGCGCCGCATTGGCCAGCTTGCCGGTGGTGATTTCGCCGCGCCCGATCTGTGCCAGTAACTCATCTACCGTCTGGCAATGAAAGCGTGAAATCAGCTGCTCAGGCTTGACCGAACTCATGCGCAGCCGGCCCAGTTCGCGTACCAGGATGACATGACCATCAGCAATATTCTGGTCCTGATCCTGGTGTTTGAACCAGCCGCGTGCCTTGGCCCTTGCGCGGGAAGTACGCAGGTATCCCAGATTAGGATTAAGCCAGTCGCGGCTCGGTGTACCGTTGCGGGTTGTTAACACCTCAACCTGCTCACCATTTTGCAGTTGATAGGTTAACGGTACGATACTGCCATCCACCTTGGCACCCCGGCAGCGGTGGCCTATGTCGGTGTGTATATAGTAGGCAAAATCCAGTGGTGTTGCGCCCAGAGGCAGGTCAACAACATTCCCTCGCGGGGTCAGTACGTATACCCGGTCCTCGAATGCCTCGGCCTTGAAACGATCAATAAAGTCACCTGCGCTGGGCTCTTCTTCTTTCCATTCCAGCAATTGTCGCAGCCAGGTGATTTTCTGTTCAAAGGCCTCATCAAAATGACCGCCCTCCTTATAGCGCCAGTGTGCAGCCACACCCAGTTCGGCATGTTCATCCATTTTTGGCGTACGTATCTGGACCTCCAGGGTTCTGCCACCCGGCCCTATCACGGCCGTGTGTAACGACTGGTACATGTTACCTTTGGGCGTTGCAATGTAGTCATCAAACTCACGCGGAATATGTTTCCACAAGGTATGCACAACACCCAGTGCACCGTAGCATTCAGCCAGGTTACTCACCACGATGCGTACGGCGCGCACGTCAAATATCTCATGGAAGTCGACACCCTTGCGTTTCATCTTTTTCCAGATACTGTAGATATGCTTGGGTCGGCCGGCGATACTGGCCTCTATACCTTCTGTTGACAGCGCTGTTTGCAACTGTTCTATTGCCTTGTCAATATACTGTTCGCGATCAACACGCCGTTCATCGAGCATACGCGCGATGCTTTTATAACTTGTCGGTTCCAGATAACGTAGAGACAGGTCTTCCAGTTCCCATTTTATTTGCCAGATACCCATACGATTGGCCAGCGGTGCAAAGATTTCCATGGTCTCGGTAGCAATGCGCTTTTGATTCGCCTCAGGCAGGTAGTTCAGGGTGCGCATATTGTGTAGACGATCTGCCAGCTTGATCAGTACCACACGTACATCATCCACCATGGCCAGTAATAGTTTTCTCAGATTTTCAGCATTGGCCCATTCCTTGTCACGTCGCCCGTGTTCTCCGTTTTTATTGTTGTCCTGAGATGAATGAATTAAAGACATCTTGGTCACGCCATCTACCATGCTGGCAATCACCGGACCAAACTCCGCTTCGATCTGTTCCAGACCTACATCGGTATCCTCTACCACGTCATGCAAGATGGCTGCGCAAACGGTTTCATGATCCATGTTCAACTTGCTGACAATTTCAGCCACAGCAAAGACATGATGGACATAAGGTTCGCCGGAGGCTCGGCGCTGGTGTTTATGGGCAACCAGCACCAGTTCGCCTGCCTGGCGGATTAGCTTCAGCTCATCGTCTAGATATTGTGACGCACAGACCTGTATCCAGTTGTCCAGAGAGAACGCCTGGTTATAGGCCTGATGTTGCTGGGTCGTGCTTACCATAAAGCTTCTGCAAATGATTCTTACATATCATAAAGATAGAACGAATCGTGCGGGTAAGCAATCATGCTGCTCAAAACAGCTAAATAGATCGCAAACAAAGGGGTCTGGAAGGCACTTAATCAGCGATTCAGGCGTCTACGCCATTCCTGGAAGCCGCGGAAGTGCTCATAGCCTCGTGTCAGGATGTAATCCAGTACGCCTCGCAAACGATAAAAATAAATAACAGAATCGACACGTATGATTTCCTTGCCCCGTTCACTGTAAAAAATCAATGTGGGCGCGTAATTTAGCTGCAGACGTTCCGCCCATTCCCTGGCCGTGGTACGCTTTCCTGTTGGGGTAATGACCGGCGCTTCTGACCACATATCCAGTTGCACCACATCAAATGCCCGCAACTGGTTGCGCGTCTCTCGTCTTGAAAAAGGACCTGCGTGCAGGACATCGCATGAATGACAGTTTTTCTGTTCAAATAGCACCAGCAAAGGGCGTTGAGCCGGGTAACGACTTCGATCCAGCGCATAGGGTGGCGGCGATAAAAATGGCGCCGTATTCAACGTGGCCTTGCCTTCATTCGGTGCACCTGCCCCACGTGCGAGGTACTTGCGAAAACTTTCTTTTTGATAATGTGCATCGGCAACAAACTCAAGCGCTGCCCGAAACCGATAAGGGGACTGATAACCCACCAGTTTGAGTATTATGTTTCCGGCTAGGTCATAAAACAGTAACGAGGGGGTGAAATTGGCACTCAGGTGCTCCGCAAACTCGTTTTCAGGTATCACTGTACCGTCTATCTGGGTAACCAGTCGCGTTCCACGCACGTCTATTGCGATGATCTCGAAATTTTTTCGAGTATAGTAAACCACATCGCGTTTGTTAAAATTATTCTCCAGAAAGGCCTTGCAGTACGGACAACGCTTTTGCCCGAAATAAACAATCAGTCCTTTTTTGCCCGCTTTTTTAATCTCACCCAGGTCTTCCTTGATATCCAGAAAGCTTAGAAAAAACCAGTCGGGGGTTTCGACCGGTTCAGCCAATGGCCGATCATCAAAGTCAGGTGCCGTGATATCGATACCAATTGCAACGGCCGGTAACCATACTATCAACAGACTGAAAAATAAAAATAACTGTCGTGAAAAATACACCATAATCACACCCGTTCAAGCGATATCAATCGGTTATCCTTATCATATTTCAGAATGAATTCTCCATGAACTCCATCGTGACTGACATGTTGCCGTAACATGCCTGCCGGAAACTGTATCCGGTGATTGTGCTGATCAATCACCTGCACCTGATTCACCTCGCCACAATAATACTGCTGATATTGTTCAGTGCTCAGGTGCAGGTGGAATCTAGATTCTGGCATTGTTTTTTTACCACCCGGTTCAAAGCGTACTTGTACCCGGTTAAACCTGTGTCAGTTCATGTTCAATTCTGTCACCAACAAGTCCCAGGCTCGCTGCAAATGTGTATTCTGCTGTTTCTTCCTGTCCTGATCCGGACAAACAAGTAATTGCGCCAGATCCTGTTGCTGAACGGTTCCACCGGGGCGATCTTTCGGAAAACAGCCCGCACGGGTGAAGACCACCGCTGCCTTTATCTCCTCAAGATCTGACATGGCCTGCAGCTGAATACGCTTGTCGCGCAGCGCATGCAAGGGGTTTGTAAAACGGAAGCTCTTGCGGCCAATCACCTGGGTCCAGTCATCTGTCTCGGCACCACCAAAAATCAATCCCTCAAAATCCAGCACATCCAGCAACCATATACCACATGGGGTCATGATCAGATAGTCGGCAGTGTACAGCTGCCCATCTACACCAGGCAATAACACCTGAGCCTGAACGCCAACACCGGACTTTCGAACAATTCGGGATATTTGTGCAAGCGGTTTTCGTTGCCGTATCCATATCCTGATTATGATAATCAGCAATACTACCGTAACAAAGGCCGCGACCAGATACCCGATGTTATTCAGATATCGGCCGTAATCCTTAATCAGACTCTCCATTGCAATACCACAGTTTTACACTTCCTGAGCAAACACTTCATATATTATGAATAATACCCATGTAATGGTAGACACAGCAAATTTGTTTGAACACAATGTCGGTATGAAATGGATTATCCCTCTGCTTGGGCTACTCGGCCTCATCATGCTACTAAATGCCAATGCCACCGAGCCGGATTACGGCATGGAGACCATGCGTAGCCGGTACCAGGATGCCATGCAGGCATTGAATAAGGGTGACCGCCTGGCATTCTGGGCTCAGGTAGACGTTTTACATAAGTACCCACTTTATCCCTACCTGCGCTATGCAGACATAAATACTCGTCTGTCCACCGTCAAATCGACTGAAATCAGGACTTTTTTAAAGGCCTTTCCAGACAGCCCTCTCAGCTGGCGCTTACAAAATAACTGGTTGCAACAGCTTGGCCTGGATAAGCGCTGGCAGGCCTTTCTTGCTGAGAAACCGCTACGCGTTAACACCACACTTCGCTGTTATACCCTGCATGCAAAACATGCCCTGAAAAGAACATTCAGTATCAAACAATTCAGCAAGATCTGGCTGTCAGGCCGTTCACTCCCATCTGCCTGCGATTCGGTTATCGAACTGATTAATAAACAGGGAAAACTGACTTCTGCGCTGGTGTGGCAGCGAATCGAACTGGCCATGCGACGTGGCAACCGACGGCTGGCCCGGTACTTACGACATTTTCTGGACAAGGAAGAACACATCTGGCTACAGGAATGGCTTGATCTGCACCGACATGCACGACTGAGCCTGAAGCCGGATGCAATCAGTGATAGTAATCCGTACAGCCATGCAATCAGGCTCCACAGCCTGTCTCGGCTGATCAGAACTCA
Source organism: Gammaproteobacteria bacterium (assembly GCA_011052255.1). Taxonomy (GTDB): domain Bacteria; phylum Pseudomonadota; class Gammaproteobacteria; order DRJJ01; family DRJJ01; genus DRJJ01. Next base: position 10,643 of record DRJJ01000346.1, read on the forward strand.
ACCTGACTATCTTAAGGATCATTGGCTGGAGGTCAGTAAATTAAATGAACTTTCCACCACCGAGCTACTGTCACTCGGTAAGAAACTGGCGCTGGCACTGGCCTATCGATACGATCCGGATGCTGATGACTGGCTTGAGCGGATACCAGCTAATATGCTGGATAAACATGTGGTTATCTGGCGATTACGCGTTGCGCTGCATAACCGTGACTGGGAAAATGTCAAACAACTGGTCACCCTGCTGCCTAAAAAAACGCAACAATCATCGCAATGGCAATACTGGTTGGCTCGCGCACTTGCCAACGGCAACCACGCCGACAAAGCGAAAATCATATTCAGAAAACTCGCCCGGCAGCGTAGCTATGAAGGCTTTCTTTCAGCAGAACGGCTACAACACCCATACAGTTTGCAACAACAAGCCCTTTCTATTGATAAAGACATTCTGGCTAACTTACTGTCTCTACCTGCTGTGGCTCGTTCACGTGAACTGTTATTTCAGGAACAGATGCTTGATGCCCGACGAGAATGGCACTTCATGACCCGAAACATGGACGAGATAGCGCTAAAACATGCGGCCTACATTGCCAGCAACTGGTCATGGCATGATCGTGCCATCTATACACTGGCGCAAACCCAGTACCGCAATGACCTGGAGATCCGGTTTCCACTACCCTATGACAAACTCCTGAAAACTGCGACTAGCCAGGGAAAGATTGATACGGCATGGGCCTATGCAGTAATAAGACAGGAAAGCAGTTTTAACCCTGATGCACAATCACCCAAAAATGCCAGGGGGCTGATGCAATTATTGCCCGGCACAGCAAAAAGGGTCGCACGCAAACTTGATGGAAAAACCATTGCCGTCGAAAAACTTGGCGATGCCAAACAGAATATACGTCTCGGGCTGGCTTACCTGAATATGTTACTTGATAAAACGAACAATCCCATACTGGCAATGGCTGCGTATAACGCAGGAAAAAATGCCGTTAAGCGCTGGTTGCCTGAGCAGAGTGACATGGATGCCGACATATGGATAGAAACCATACCCTACCGGGAAACGCGTAACTATCTAAAAAATATACTGGCCTATACGCTGATATATGAAAATCGCCTGAATCTGCCCTATACAGCACTTGATATACGTATGCCGCCCGTACTGGCGATAGCGTCAGGGTCAGACACCTCAGATTGATTCAAACTCAACCCAGATAG